>NZ_AUTL01000098.1:0-5726 GCF_000498015.1 Pseudoalteromonas sp. TAE79 | reverse complement strand
CTAGAAAGTGCCAACAGCGGACATTAGTGACGCCTCGTTATACGCTGAATGCACCTATCTAAAAGCTTTAATTGCCTCATTAAGCTGCACATCTTTTCCGCTTTCAATATTGTTCACATTAAGAAATACAAATTCATGATCTACAGGCAATCCAATGTTTTCATAATTTTCCCCATGAGAATTGAGATACCTTTCATTTGATAATGTGATCCCCCAACCATTAGGCAAAGCTTTTGTTAACGCATCGCTAAAAGCTCCGTAGCTTCTTTCACCAATAAAAGTAACATTGCCCCTTGCTTGTAAACCTAAAAGAAATACTTCAGCCGCACTAGGTGTTTTTTGACTAGTTAGAACAACAATGCTTCCTGTGTAATTATTAATTTTTGATGGAGCGACAACAATTTTTTGAAGTTCACTGTAACCTGTCGATGTTTTAAACTGTTTCCCCCCCAAGGCTAATTCTGAATCTATTAAGTAAGATAAAATAGAAAATGCCACTAAGTCACTTCCACCCATACTAAAACGTAAGTCAATAATTAAACCATTGCTTTGTTTGATGATAGGCGTAAATATCTCCATAACCTCTTTTGTTGCTTTTACGTCATTATTTGAGAAATCATCAAAGTTACTTATTTTTAAATAGGCAATATTTTGAGGCGTTTTTGCTAAGGTAAAATTATCGTGATATTGAAGAGTGGAATAGTTTTTATCAATGTAATTTTTAATGTTTTCCTGAGACTTTTCAATTAATGCGGTATGTAATTCCCAGTAAGTTGAGTATTCAGGGTAGTTTTCTGAGTGCGCTTTTAATTCATCCCAAAATGACCACTTTCTTGGTGAGTAATGTGAAAGCCTATCAAGATCTTGATTGAGTAATATGGCATGACCGTCGCGTAATTCTTTAAGAAAGTCATCTATGATACTAAATAGCTCATCTTGCGTAGTTTTTGAGGTTATTCTTTTTTGCCAAAGTTTTCTCTGCTCAACCCAATTAATATTTTTATCTTTTGAAAATGCATAGTGCTCTTCAAAATTATTCATTAGAACGTCAAGAACAATACTGGCATTAAATTCATAGTTTTTGTCTTTAATACTAACAATTTTTTCGGATTGACATTGAGCGGGTAAACTATCTAATTTCGTTAGCTTTAACGGAAACAAACCACCAAAGTTAAGTAAGCGAGTATCTTTATTCACTTTTTTTGTTTCTTCAATGAACGAGATTTGTTCAAACTCATCGGTGATAAAGTGGTTTTCCAAACAATGCTTAGTTGTTAAATCAAAGGCTGTTGTTTTATTGTCCACAGTATGAAAAACGTAACCATAACCTTGGGTTTTCCAAGTTGTCTCAGTGGAGTTCGCAGAATTAATGGTACAAAGTACGGTGAGTAGAAATAACAAAATCCCTTTATTCAAAGTTTACTCCTAATAGTGAATCACAACCGAACTAGACTAAGCGTAGAATGCTGTCTTAAGCGGCAAATTGCTGTTGGCTAAAAGAACTGAGGTCCACCATTTTTAAAATTTGTAATTAATAGCTGATTTTACTGGTCGTCCACCTTAGGGCGTGTTGTTAGGCAACGCTTTGCGCTATATTGCCCCGTAACCTTTTTATTTGGAATAGACTTACAACAATAAAACTAATGCCTATGCCTAACAAAAGCAGACTTGGTAACCATAAGGACATAAACCCACTTATTACAGGAGCTTTAACATTACCACCGCTATAAAGAACGGTTACTTGCTCTTGTTCTTTATAGCAAGCGGGACTACAACCATAATTAGACTCAAAAGTATGCTGTTTTTCAGTTTCATCCATGAAGCTTACTACAGGATATAGCGAGTCGTCTTTTTGAATTAACTCAATTACAGTGCCTTTTGCTGATAACGCGTTGTCGATAAAATCTGACGTACTTTTAGTAATATACAAGCCACCCAAAAACATCAGAACACCAAGTACCAGATACATATATCCTATCTTAATGTTGTTGTTCATTTTGCTGACGATACTGAACATACTTGAGTTACCTAAAAATTTAATAGTGCGCTTATCGCACATATTTCTGCCGACTTAACGCTCATTTGTCTACTCTATATAGTTTTAACAAATAACCTAAGGTATTACTATCACTAAGTTTTCTAAAATATTTGAGTTAAGTTAAATAGATCAATATGCGCGTGCAGCTCATTTTTATGAATATATGCGCAAAAAGCAGTTTGACCAATCAATTAACTATTATATTTAGCTAATCTCAATGACCGGTTATCGCTCATTTCTGTCTTTCAAGTTTCAGCTTCCACATATCAATAGTTAGTACTGGGTTTAATCGTACTTGGTCTAGCTCTGTTTAAGCATCATTGTTGTGATGTTTTCTGTAATAGTCCTCACTATGTTTATGCCTTTAAATACAATACTTAACAGGTTTGTTAACGCAATTTAAAATAACGATAAAAGCAGCGTACTTACGTTTTTATTAAATAAGCTAAATTGTGAAGTGAGTTTTTAAATTATTAAAATTTAATGAAGTAGTAATGGTTAGTTTGTAACTTTTTATTTTGAAGGATATTTAATTCTTAAAAGCGCGATGTAAAATCGCCCCTACGAATATATCTAAAACTCGGTACTGTCTCTTACTAAAAACTAAGTACTGTCTCCTGAAAACTACTTTCTAAAAGCAATCTTCTAAAAGTTATAAAAAAAGCCTAAAAGCGGTTACCACTTTTAGGCTTAGTAGTTTTTGTATTTAAACAGGTATTAAAAATATCTATTTAAAACACTTATTTCATTTATGCAGCTAAATTAGCTAGCGATCATAATGCTTTTAACATTCACAAATTCGCGCATACCAAAGCCGCCGTGCTCTCGACCATAGCCACTGCCTTTAACACCACCAAACGGTAAGTTAGGCTGTGCTAAACCATAGCCATTAATGTTGATCATACCTGTGTCAAAGTGCTTTTTAGCAAGTTCAATGGCTTTTTTCTCATCTTTTGAAAAAATACCACCGCCTAAACCGTAGCGAGAGTCGTTAGCGATACGCATTGCATCGTCGTTGTCTTTCGCTTTAATAAGCGAAGCTACTGGGCCAAATAATTCGTCGTCATAGGCTGGCATACCAGGTGATAGGTTATCAAGTAGCGTTGGTGGGTAGTAGTAACCTGTTTGCGAAGGTATTTCGCCGCCCGTTACTATGTTTGCACCTGCTTTAACTGATTCCATTACTTGGTCGTGAATGCCGTCGCGTAAATCTTCACNGAGCCATTGGGCCTAAATCTGTATCGTCAGCCATTGGGTCGCCCATTTTCATGGCTTCAAATTGCTCTTTAATTTGCGCTTTAAAGTCATCGTAAAGTGACTCTACAACCACAAAGCGTTTAGCTGAAACACACGTTTCACCGTTATTGATCATGCGCCCGGTTACACAGGTTTTAACTGCAAGCTCTAGGTCTGCGTCATCAAGTACTAAGTAAGCGTCGTTACTACCAAGCTCTAACACTGTTTTCTTAACGTGTTTACCTGCTTCTTCTGCTACTTTTTTACCTGTCGCATCACTACCGGTAAAGGTTACGCCACTAATTGCTTTGTGCGAAATTAAAGAACTGGCTGTTTTGCCGTCGATAAGTAGATTGTTAAAGCAATACTCTGGGAAACCAGCTTGTTTAAATAGCTCTTCTATTTTTTCAGCCATGCCAAATACATTACCAGCATGCTTTAATACGGTTGTGTTACCCGCCATGATGTTAGCAGCACTGTAGCGAATTACCTGATAAAGCGGAAAGTTCCATGGTTGAATACCTAATAGTACACCTGTTGGTTGGTAGCTGATAATTGCGCGGCCGCCGTCCATATCACGTTCTTCGTCAGCAAGTACTTGTGGGCCTTGTTCGGCTGTATAACGACAAATTCCTGCACATAGTTCAACTTCTTGAAAGCCTTGCTCGTAAACTTTACCCATTTCCTCGGTCATGAGTTTTGCAATAGCTTCTTTTTGATCTTCAAAGAGTGAGGCTAATTTATTAAGGTATTTTGCACGTTCAGTGAATGACGTTAATCGCCATTTTAAATATGTTTCGTGAGATTTTTCGATTACCTGTTCTGCTTCCTTTTGAGAAAGTAGTGTATAGGTTTCAATGGTTTGCTCAGTTGCGGGATTAATCGTTTTAACTGTGTTACTCATTTCTATCTCCTTACAAATTTAGTTATTTAAAAGGTGCAAGGCTAGAGCCAGTTTTTATAAAAAGTTTATTTTGTTTTTATCCATCTGATTTTATTAGTTAAATTTAGATTTTTGCTGAAGGGGGATTTTTTAAATATAAAAATTGAGGTGCTCGAGGTAGTAAAATATTCTGGGCGTTGCAAAATTTACAACACCCTCTGGGGCAAACACCTAAGGGATCCCCAAAAATAATTATTAAATTTCAATCACATCACTCACATCCATATTTTTCCAATCGAGTTGCACTACCACCTGTACGAAATAGGCTAGCCCTTCCAAGTAATCTCGCCGCCGCAGCTTAATGGACTGTTTTTTGAAGTATCGCAACCCAACAAATGCCCATGACACTACTCGCCTGTTTTTGCTTGAGTTAGCTTGAAAAGCCCCTGTCTTTCCTGCTTTGTCTATCACAGCACCCAGCATCATTGAGAACCAATGAGCCAATGTTGCGAGCAGTAAAAGTATGTCTAATCGATAGAGTTTGTTCGTTCTGTGCAGATCTGAGCCTAAGCCGAACCTAACACTTTTTTGGTCTCGAAACCCTGCCTCTATCTGCATTCTCATTCCATATAGCTTGAGCACCTTTTCGAGAAAGTGGTGTCTTTTTGGAAGAGAAGAAACGAGTAGCCAAGGCTCCTTATAACCGCGTTTTTTATCTCTTTTTAATAACTTATGTCCCTTGCCAACCAACACTGCATGAGTTTGATATTTTGCACTTTTGGTCAGCTCGGTCGCGCCAAGATACTGGCTCTTACGCTGATTGTTCTTGAATAGTGACTGGCATGGAATAAACTCATCGCTGTCCTGCGTTTTCAAATGTGCCGTACCACGAACCCGACTAATATAATGCCAGCCATTGTTCCGCACGGCTTTGAGCCAGGGGACTTTAAAGCCCGCATCCGTCACAATCACGGGGCGGCAATCACTCGGCAAGATCAGTTTGAGCATCTTTAAAAACCGTTTTTGCACTTTTGGGCAATGATATTGAAAGCTGAATGCACTTTCCTGATACAGGGTTAAAGAGCGACCTTCACTGACAATGCTGGCACGCAGAATACAGTATTTGGTTTGTGTATCAGCATGGCTCCAATCGACCAAAATGACGGGATGCTTTTCAGTGACCACAAAACGGGTTAAGCGAACATAAACCGATATCGATTCACGCAAAAGCTCATTGTTACTGAGTAGTCGGTCAATACGTTTAATATCATGTTTTTCAGTTGTTTTTGAATCCAAATTGCGGCCGATAGACGTCAAGGTGCATTGCTGACAGTGCAAAAGAGATTTAACGGCAGCGACTAGAGTATTAAATCTGGCTTTATGAATAGAGTTAGGGGTGACAGCGCGGAGCATATTGTGCAAAATAGTAGACGCATTCATGGTGTTTAGTTCTGTTGTTTTTAAGCGATTCATAAGATCACAAAACACCATGAATGTTCCCTCACTACCCACATTTTTTAATACTGTTAGTTCATTGATATGTAAAGGCTAATTCTGGGGATACTTTAG
>NZ_AUTL01000097.1:0-45245 GCF_000498015.1 Pseudoalteromonas sp. TAE79 | reverse complement strand
CAATAGAGCCTGTATCGGCTATAACAGGGCGGTAATCAAGGCCTAAACGCTCAAAAATATTACAATATGCTTTGTGCATCGCTTGATAAGTCGCATCTAAACACTCTTCACTTAAGTGAAAAGAGTAGGCATCTTTCATTGTAAATTCACGAGCACGCATTACACCAAAACGAGGACGACGTTCGTCGCGTACTTTAGTTTGTACTTGATATAAAGTAACTGGTAACTGCTTGTAGCTGCTTATTTCTTTACGTACGAAATCAGTTATTACTTCTTCGTGTGTTGGGCCAAGTGCAAATGTACGGTTATGACGGTCTGTAAAGCGCATAAGCTCAGGACCAAATTCATTCCAACGGCCAGACTCTTCCCACAAATCAGCAGGTTGAATAACAGGCATTAGCATTTCAATTGCACCCGCTTTGTCCATCTCTTCACGTACAATGTTTTCTACTTTACGTAGCACGCGTAAACCAGAGGGTAACCAAGTGTATAAACCCGAAGCGACGCGACGGATCATACCGGCTCTAAGCATTAACTGATGCGACACGATTTCAGCATCTGATGGCGTTTCTTTAAGTGTTGCGAGTATATATTGGCTTGTACGCATGTTTTTTCCGAAATAGAGTAATTATATTCTTTTAATAGAGCTTAAGTTTACCAGCGGATGCTTTTACACTAAAGCGCTAACTGAGTTATTTAGTTTTTTTCTATGCTTGTTACTACGTTATGCTCGCCATTGACTTGCCAGCGAATATTATAATTATACAAAGTCATACCATAGCTCTGCTCGCCGTCTTTTTGTTTTTTATATGCAGGGCGGGGATCTTGTTTTAAAACATTGGCAATAAAATCATGTAAATCTGGGTATTGTGTTTGCGCATTAACAAACTCAATTGCTTGAGGGCTAAATTCAACCGTCATTTGTGTTTCTGGGCGCGTGTCAGCAAAGCCAGCACTTGCATCCGGCATAGAGTCTGAATACGGCAAATACGGTTTTATGTCAATAATCGGTGTGCCATCAAGTAAATCAATGCCAGCGAGTAATAAGCTAAGTTGTCCGTTTTTATATTCAATACCTTCAAGTTTTACGGCGCTCATTCCAATTGCGTTTGGTCTGAATGTAGCACGGGTCGCAAATACACCTTTTCGCTCATTGCCACCCAAACGAGGCGGGCGCACCATGGCAGAATAACCTTTATCGGCTGTTTCATGAAAACGAAATAACAACCATATATGAGTAAATTCATCTAAACCACGTACAAACTCTTCGCGATTAAAATCGGGGGCAAATATAAGCTTTGCTTTAGCTTGTGGCACTAAACGTGGTTGCCTAGGTATAGCAAACTTTTGTTTATAAGGAGATTGAATGTGGCCAATAGCCGAAATGGTATAATCGCTCATAGTACTCGGGTACAAATAAAATAGAGCGCTATTCTACCCGCATTTAACATTTATGGCATTAATGTAAGCAAGTTTATTGCGTATACCAATTTTATTAAAAATATGATTATTCTACCGCATTAAATAGCGCACTTACTTTGTTAAGAATTATTCATAGTTGACTGTATGGATGCAGGAGGTAGAGCAATGCAGGGAGCAATTTGTGATAACAACTATAAATTATATTTGCCTTGTTATTGCGCTATTTTCTTAGTGTTATAATAGAACGCTTATTTAATGCAATTGGCATTATAAACTATACGGTTTAAAGTTATTTATTGGACTGATTGGTTTATATTAATATATTTAAAAAGAGCCTAAAACAAAAAAGGTAAGCCCTAAGGCTTACCTTTTATACATACTAAAAACTAATTAAAACATGTATTGAACTGATACAGACGCTACATCCATATCTGGGTCAATATCGTCATCAAGTTTATAGCGTTCGTACTCTAAACGAAACTGTACATTTGTTGTAAGCGCGTATTCAATACCAGCGCCGTAAAATGCATCACCACCATCTGTAGACGCTGATACGCCACCTACTGGTAAATCTTGTGTGTAATCTGCATCCCATTCAAGCCAACCGCCTTTTGCATACACAGAAAAGCTTTCTGTTATAGGGTAGCCCAAACGTGCGGCAAGGGATACGCCATCAATTTCAGCTTTGCTGTCTATATCACTTACTTCATCAAAGTTTTGATAAGCAAGCTCTAAGCTTAAGTACTCGTTAAATTGTGCACCAACGTAACCCTTAAGCATTTGAGCATCGTCGTCAAAGTCAGTGTCGTTGTCACTGTCTTCAAATTCAAAAGAATATTGACCGTAACCGATACCAGTATAAATACGTGGAGAATCGAAATCAGAAATGTCAGCGTGTGCTGCAGAGTTAAAACCCAGTGTTGCTAGTGCAATAGCTGAAAGAGAAAGTGTTTTAATCATTGAATAGCTCCTTTACAAAAAATAATCAAATGCTTGATTTCATTAATCAAACTTCAATTATCTACTTGCAGCGAGCGTGCCAATATTAAAATGAATTAAAAACACGCCTTAATTAATTCTTTTGTATTGGTTTTTACGGTGTTTAGCGTGTTTTATAATCAAAGTGAACTTTTGTGTAATTGAGTACTTTAAAATAAGTTGTATGTTTTACAAAGTATAATGAGTTTTTTACATAGCCTGAATTATTTAAACTAGTAATTACACTGTATGAAGCAAGTTTTCTGTTTCAATTGCTATTTCTTTCATTTTTATAGCGTAATTTTCTAATTTAATATCTTCTTCTGTTACAGCTTTAAACGAAGGCACTTCTATAGGGTAACCCGTTTCATCCATTGCGATAAAGCTGATAACACAATGATTTGTTTCAACCATATTTTGTGTTTTTGGATCGCCACAACGCACTTGTATAAATATTTGCATACTACTTCTACCCGTATGGGCAATTTTAGCTTCTACTTCGACTATTTGACCTACTAGAATTGGGCGTCTAAATTTAACACCCGCAACCGAAACCGTTACGCAGTAGTGACCACTCCAACCCGCAGCACATGCATAGCCTGCTTGGTCAATCCATTTCATGACGGCCCCACCATGAACTTTACCACCAAAATTAACATCGGTAGGCTCTGCTAAAAAACGAAAAACAACTTTTGACGACGGCATAGATAATACTCATATTTATTAAAACTACTATTAGCATAACGTAAAAAAGGGGCCGAAGCCCCTGCAATTTAGGATATGTTTATAATTTATATGTAAAAATAGTACTTAAATACGTATCTAGCGCATAATTTAGTTACATATTCGGGTAGTTTGGTCCACCAGCGCCTTCAGGTGTTACCCATGTAATGTTTTGACTAGGGTCTTTAATATCACAGGTTTTACAATGCACACAGTTTTGAGCGTTTATAACAAACTCTTTACTGCCTTCTACTTCTTGCACTTCGTAAACGCCTGCTGGGCAATAACGCTGTGCAGGCTCATCAAATTTCAATAGATTTACGTTAATAGGGATTGACGGATCTTTGAGCTTTAAATGACAAGGCTGTGATTCTTCGTGATTCGTATTTGATAAAAACACACTTGAAAGTTTATCAAAGCTCAATTTCCCATCTGGTTTTGGATACGCTATTTTGTCAGCGGCGTTAGCATCTACAAGGGTAGAGTGATCGGGCGTATTATCTTTAAACGTAAACGGTAAAGCGCCATTAAAGATGTTTTGATCAAGCGTGTTATACGCACCCCCTACAAACTTACCTAATTTGTGCATAGCAGGGCCAAAGTTACGAGATTGATATAACTCTTTATATGCCCACGATTGCTCAAACGCAGTTTGATAATTAGCTAAATCGGTATTTGCCAACTCATTTTGCAATGCTTCAAAAATAACCTCAGCGGCAATCATTCCTGATTTCATTGCGGTGTGATTACCTTTAATTTTTGCAAAATTAAGTGTGCCTGCATCGCACCCTATAATTAAGCCACCAGCAAAATGCATTTTTGGTAATGAATGTAAACCGCCCTTAGCAATAGCACGCGCACCGTAAGCAATGCGTTCTGCGCCTTCAAGTACGTTTTTAAATACTGGATGGTGCTTCATTCGCTGAAACTCATCGAACGGGCTTAAATGTGGGTTTGAGTAATTTAAGTCAACAATTAAACCAACAACAACTTGATTGTTTTCAGTGTGATACATAAATGCACCACCATTAGTATCGCCGCTAAGTGGCCAACCAGTACCATGAACAACTTTGCCAAGCTCATGCTTACTTTCATCAATTTGCCAAATTTCTTTAAAGCCTAAACCGTAATGTTGTGGCGATGAATCTGCATCAAGTGCAAACTCATTAATTAGCTGCTTACCTAAATGACCTCGGCAGCCTTCTGCAAATATAGTGTATTTTGCACGAAGCTCCATGCCTGGCATGTAACCGTCTTTTTCATTACCGTCTTTGTCGACTCCCATATCGCCAGTAATAATGCCTTTTACTGCTTTATCTTCAATTATTAAAGAGTGAGCACTAAATCCTGGGAATATATCTACGCCTAAGTTTTCAGCTTGCTCTGCAAGCCATCGACATACATTACCCATAGACACAATGTAGTTACCATCATTATGGAATGTTTTAGGCGTAGCAAAGTGGGGGATTGGTGTCGCTTTTTGCTCGTTATTAAACCAATAAATTTCATCATTAGTTACTTTGGTTGTAACCGGTGCGCCAAGCTCTTGCCAATTGGGTAGTAGTTCATCCAAAGCTCTGGTTTCAAAAACAGCACCAGAGAGTACATGTGCACCTACTTCAGAACCTTTTTCGACTACGCAAATCATGCACTCTTGTTGTTTTTCTTGTGCTAATTGCGCGAGTTTAATTGCACTTGAAAGCCCAGCAGGGCCTGCACCAACAATTACTACATCAAATTCCATGGTTTCACGTTCGACCATAATAACCTCTTTATCTATGACGGACTTATTTGAATGTTTACTACGCATTTAAATAAGGTGTACAGCCTATTTATAACCTTGCAAATTAAACGTTACAGACTGTGAATAGTTAAAGGTTATTTTAGGTTGACGTTTACGTCAACAGGAAGTAGTCTAATTTCATAAAATAAATAGGTTGACGTGCACGTTACCTTGTAGGTTTAAATAATTATGGAGTTCCTATGAAAGTTCTCGTACCAATAAAAAGAGTGATTGATTACAACGTAAAAGCACGCGTTAAAAGTGATAACAGCGACGTTGATTTAACCAACGTTAAAATGGCAATGAACCCGTTTTGTGAGATTGCTATAGAAGAAGCAATTCGCCTTAAAGAAGCCGGTACCGCCACTGAAGTGGTTGCCGTAACTATTGGTCCAAAAGCATCACAAGAACAATTACGCACAGCATTAGCATTGGGCGCTGACAAAGCCATTCACATCGAAACCGATGAAAAGCTCGAGTCACTTCATATTGCAAAACTACTCGCTAAAATTGTAGAGCAAGAAACGCCTGAACTTGTCATTTTAGGTAAACAGTCAATCGATTCAGATAATAACCAGACAGGTCAAATGCTAGCGGCTTTAACTAAACGTGGCCAAGGTACATTTGCATCCAAGGTTGTTATTGAAAATGGCAAAGTAAACGTGACCCGCGAAGTTGATGGGGGCCTGCAAACGGTAGCACTTAATTTACCGGCGGTTGTTACAACTGATTTACGCTTAAACGAGCCTCGTTACGCATCACTGCCAAATATTATGAAAGCCAAACGTAAGCCGCTTGAAGTAATAGCAGCTGATTCGCTTGGTGTTGATTTAACACCGCGTATTCAATTAATAAGTGTAGAAGAGCCAGCTAAACGTACCGCAGGAATTATTGTTGAAGACGTTGCACAGCTTGTAGAAAAATTAAAAACAGAGGCAAAGGTGATTTAAATGAAAACACTCGTAATTGCAGAGCACGACAACGGTGCCTTAAAACCAGAAACTTCAAAAACTATTAACGCTGCAGTAAAAATGGGTTTTCCTGTTGATGTACTTATTGCAGGGAATAGCCTAAGCGCAATGAGCTCACAAGTGGCCAGCATTGATGGCGTAGCTAATGTTTTAGTTGCCGATAATAGCGTTTATGAACATCAGTTAGCTGAGAGCATGACCGATTTAGTTTTATCGCTTAGCGACACGTACAGCCACATTGTTGCAAGTGCAACGACAACAGGCAAAAACTTTATGCCACGAATTGCTGCGTTATTAGATGTTGCGCAAATTTCTGAAATTATCGCAGTAGTGGACGCAGATACATTTAAACGTCCAATTTATGCAGGTAATGCAATCGCCACGGTTAAATCACTCGACAGTAAAAAAGTAATTACCGTACGTGCCAGTAGCTTTGATTTACAAGGTGAGCAATCAGCTGCTGCTATAACAAGCATTGATACAGTGTCTGATTCGCAATTAAGTAGCTTTGTAAGTGTTGAACAAACCGAGTCTGAACGCCCTGAACTTACGGCNCTGCCACTGTCGTTATATCGGGTGGTCGCGGTATGCAAAACGGTGAAAACTTTGCACTACTTAATGGTATTGCCGATAAACTCGGTGCTGCGATTGGTGCGTCGCGCGCAGCGGTTGATGCAGGCTTTGTACCTAACGACATGCAAGTTGGGCAAACAGGTAAAATTGTAGCACCTAATTTATACATTGCAGTAGGTATTAGCGGTGCTATTCAGCATTTAGCCGGTATGAAAGACTCAAAAGTAATCGTCGCGATTAATAAAGACCCTGACGCACCTATTTTTCAAGTTGCAGATTACGGTTTAGTGGCTGATTTGTTTGAAGTACTGCCACAGTTAGAGAGTGCTTTATAGCGCTTAATTAAGCAAAATTTATTCTGGTTGAAAGCCGTGGTGCTCTTTGAGTGCTGCGGCTTTTTTATTCGGTAAATTAAAGACACAAAAAAACCAGCCAATTGGCTGGTTTTTAGTATTTATAAACGGCTAACTTAGTATTAGTAAGTTGCGCTGCCTTTAGTACGAGGGAAGGCAATAACGTCACGTACGTTGCCCATACCTGTTACATAAGCAACTAAGCGTTCAAAGCCTAAACCAAAGCCTGAGTGCGGCACGCTACCGTATTTACGTAAATCGCGGTACCAGCTGTAATCTTCTTTGTTTAAGCCCATTTCTTCTAAACGCGCATCAAGCACATCAAGGCGTTCTTCACGTTGTGAACCACCAATGATCTCGCCAATACCAGGCGCTACTACGTCCATTGCGGCAACGGTTTTACCGTCTTCGTTTTGGCGCATGTAGAATGCTTTAATGTCACGAGGGTAGTTTTTAATAACTACCGGTGCTTTAAAGTGCTCTTCTGCGAGGTAACGCTCGTGCTCAGACTGTAAATCTACACCCCATTCAACTGCGTACTCAAACTTTTTACCACAATTTTTAAGGATTTCTACAGCGTCTGTGTAATCAACTTGTGCAAAGTCTTTGTCTACAAATTCTTCTAAACGTGTAATTGCGGTTTTTTCTACACGTTGTGCAAAAAATTCCATATCATCACGGCGCTCTTCAAGTACGGCTTTAAACACATACTTAAGCATGTTTTCAGCAAGTTTTGCTATGTCTTCTAAATCAGCAAACGCTACTTCAGGTTCTACCATCCAAAATTCTGCAAGGTGGCGAGATGTATTTGAATTCTCTGCGCGGAATGTAGGGCCAAATGTATAAATTTTTGACATTGCAGACGCGTAAGTTTCGCCATTTAACTGGCCAGATACAGTAAGGAATGCTTCTTTACCGAAGAAATCTTCGCTGTAATCAACATCGCCTTTATCTGTAAGTGGTAAGTTTTGCATATCTAGCGTTGATACACGGAACATCTCACCCGCGCCTTCACAGTCACTTGCCGTAATGATTGGCGTGCTGATCCAGTAAAAGCCTTGCTCGTGGTAAAAACGGTGAATAGCTTGTGCTAAACAGTTGCGTACACGAGTTACCGCGCCAATCATATTTGTACGAGGGCGAAGGTGAGCGTGCTCACGTAAGTACTCAATGCTGTGGCGCTTTGCCGACATTGGGTATGAATCTGGGTTTTCTACCCAACCTAACACATTCACTGAGTTAGCTTGAATTTCGTAAGATTGACCTTGGCCAGCAGATTGAACTAAAACACCAGTAACCGACACAGAACAACCGGCTGTTAAGCTAGTAACTTCATCATAATTATTCAGTGAATTAGGAACTACCGCTTGAATAGGATCAAAACACGAACCGTCATGAACGGCTAAAAATGAAATTCCTGCTTTTGAATCGCGGCGAGTACGGATCCAGCCTTTAATTGTTACTTGGCTGTCTACCGCAACATTGCCTTTTAATAGCTCTGAAATCGCTAAATGGCTCATCTTCACTCCAATGATATAAGTTGCCTAACTATTTTATTTTAACTGTGCGCAACACGCGGGCATAAATTGCACATAAACGGCGCTGCACTTGAACCCTGTATCTTACCTAGTAAAGTTAAATAAAAAAACTATTGTGGGCAACTCTTTAAAAGTTTTTATGCATGCGGTTTATTTTTAAACAGTTTTTAGAGTTTAATTGCCACTATTATGATTTGTTGCTCTGAAATTTAATGATTTTGTGGCATTATTAAAGTCCAAACTAAATTAATATTTATTCACCCTTAAAAAATCGATGCTATGAAACAAGTTTTTATTTTACGAGGACTACCAGGAAGTGGTAAGTCTTACTACGCGCAAAGCCTTGCTGACGAATTAGGTGGAGCCGACGAAAGTCAGTATCTAATTTGCTCAACTGATGATTACTTTAATAATGAGCAGGGCGAATATCATTTCGATAAATTTAAGTTACCACAATTTCATAATTTAAATTTGGCGCGCTTTATAAATGCACTTGCTCAAGGCATTCCATTGGTGATTGTAGATAACACCAATATTAAAAAGTGGGAATTTATAGCTTACTCTCAAGCTGCCGTTGCTTTAGGTTATCAAGTAAAAGAAGTGATAGTGGGTGAAGTAAAAGACAAAGCTATGCAGCACCTATACGCTAAACGAAACTCACATAATGTGCCGCTAAAAACTATAAGTAAAATGGCCTACATGTTTGAGTGGTAATCACTTAGAGATTAGATAAGGCTTTTATATCGCATTGTGTAATGGCATCTAAATGAGCAGTGATTTTTTCATTGCTCCAATCCCACCAAGCTATATCTAGCAGCGTATTAATTGTTTTATCGTCAAATCTGGTTTTTATCACTTTAGCGGGATTTCCACCTACAACGCTATAAGCAGGTACATCGCAGGTAACAACTGATTTACTGGCAATAATAGCGCCGCTGCCAATTTTTACCCCGGGCATAATTGTAGCGTTATAACCAATCCAAACATCATGACCAATTTCTGTATTGCCTTTAAAGGGTAAATCATTTGATTTTGGTACAAATTTTTCCCAGCCATTACCAAATATAAAAAATGGATAAGTAGAAAATCCAGAAGTTTGATGGTTAGCGCCATTCATTATAAAAGTAACGTCTTTAGCTATCGCACAAAACTTACCTATGATCAGACGATCCCCAATAAAATCGAAATGGTAAAGCACATTTTTTTCAAAATTCTCAGGGCCATCAGGATCGTCATAATATGTATAATCGCCTACTTCAATATTGATAGAAGTAATATAGTTTTTTAAAAAACCTACTTGAGGAAAACCTTCCATTGGTGAAGGATTATTGGGGTTTGGTCCGTTCATGGGGTTTCCTCTTAATTTTGAGTTAGGTATAGATATTAATCTATAGATTTATAAACCGCTAATGGGTGCGAGGTACTTAGTGATACATGCACTTCGTCGCCTGGGTTTACCACAACTTCATGGCTTACTCGGCTAGTTACAACCGTAGAGCACGCAAGTTTTACAGCGCACAAGCGGCTGCCACCTTCAAAGCGTACCCAAATTACTTCGCCGTTATTGCCAACACTGCTTTGTACAAGTAACACATCGTCTGGTCGAAGTAGTACATCAACGTCGCCACTTTCACAGTCAACGCCATGAGCGGGCGCATTACCAATTGAGGTAGTGGCTTGTCCTTGGCTAAATTGGCCGCTAATAAAGCTGGCTTCACCTAAAAAGCGTGCCACAAAGCGATTATTTGGCGTGCTAAAGCAGCGCTCTGGCGTGTCAATTTGCTGAATTTTGCCGCCTTTTAGCACACCAACACGATCGCCAACTGAGAGTGCTTCTTCTTGGTCGTGTGTTACCCAAATCGCCGGTACGCCAGCGGCTTTAAGTGCGTTTCTAATATCCCAACGAAGCATGTCTTTAAGAGCGGCATCTAAGTTTGAAAGCGGCTCATCAAGTAATACAAAGTCAGGTTGGTGGGCAAGGGTACGCGCAAGTGCAACGCGCTGCTTTTGTCCGCCAGAAAGCGTTGCTGGTTTTTTGTCTCTAAAATCGCTCAACCCAAGTAGGTTTATCCAATACTCAGCAGGGGCTGTATCTTTTAATCTAAAGCAAATGTTTTGCTGTACGGTTAAGTGCGGAAATAACGCAAAATCTTGAAATACCATGCCTACACTGCGTTTTTCAGGAGGTATTGTTAATTTGGGTGTAGCGCGCCATTTACCTGTGTTTATTTCGCCTTCGCTAATAGGTATAAGGCCAGCAAGGGCTTGTAAAATTGTACTTTTACCACAACCTGTTGGCCCTACAAGCATAAGGATTTCGTTTTCACCCAGCGAAAAGTTTAAATCGCTTACTACGCGGTTACTGCCATAATCTATAGACAACTGACTTACAGATAGCATTGTTTCTTAAATCCTTAATGTTCAAACTGGTTGCGTTTTTCGCCAGACATCATAATAGCTAACCCGCAGGCAGATATCACTACTAACAATAATCCAGGAATAGCGGCGCGACCAAAATAGCCCGCTTCGTATACACGCCATAAATATGTAGAGAGGGTTTCAAACCCTGTTGGGCCAAGTAGTAGCGTGGCTTCTAGTTCGCGCATTGACTCTAAAAACACCAGTGCTGCACCGGCAATAATACCGCGCATAGTTAAAGGCAGTGTTATGCGAGTAAATACTTCACGTGGGCTTGCCCCTAATACGCGCGCAGACTTCACTAAGCTTGGATCTAAGTGTTCGGTGCTTGTTCTAACAGAGCCTACAGCAAGTGGTAAAAATCGCAGCATATAAGCAATAATAAGCAATCCCAGTGTTTGATATAAAAACGGCAACTGCAAACCACCGTAAACAAGCGCTGTGCCCATTACTATACCCGGAATACCAAAACCAAAGTAAGTAACACGCTCCATTATACGACCCGCTTTTCCACTCAGTGCAGCATGTGCAACAGGGATCGCAACGATAACGGCTACAATTGCCGCAATACCCGATGCATACGTAGAGTTCCATGCAATATTAAAATCAAATGAGCTAAAACCATCGCGAGCTAACCAAAGCGAAAATATAGCCAAAGGCAAGCCAATAGCAAGCAGTAAAACAGGTATAAACGTAACAAACATGGCACTTAGTTGTACTTTACTTGGAAATAAAATTAACGGGCGACCATGGCGCTCAGGCGCTGTTTTTATTTGTGATTCAACTAAAAGTAAAAAACCGACAATAACCATCAGCTGAAGTGAAAGCATTGCAGCGCGTCCTAACGCAAAGGCGTTGTATTCAACATAAATTACGCGGGTAAAGGTATCTAAGCGCATCATTGCCGGCGTGCCAAAGTCTGATAACGTATAAAGCGCGACTAACAATGAGCCTGCTGCAATACCGTTAACTACGCGCGGTAATATAACTTTAAATATACTTTGCGTCATCGACATGCCCAGCGTTCGTGCGGCATTAACCATGCTTGCGTCAAGGCTCAGTAGGGATGAGCGAGTTGTCATCATTACAAACGGGAAGGTATAAAGTGTCATTACAATGGCGGCACCTGTTAGGCCATACATTGATGGTGTTTCTATTCCTGTTAAGGTGTTTATTTCGCCACCGGGGCCAAAAGCAGCATAAAGTGTAAATGCGCCAATATAACTGGGAATTGCCAGTGGGGCTGCAAATACAACCAGCCAGAGCTTTTTAAATGGTAAATGCACATACGCGCTAATAAACGCCAGTGGCACACCAATTAAAATAGACCCAAGTACCGTTAAACCCATTAACGATAAGGTGTTACCTAAAATTTGCAGGTTGTGGGTGTCAAACACTGAGCTCGCATCGCTTGCAAGCACAATTAATACATAAACAGGGGTAAGCGCAACAAGCGCTGCAAGCAGCGCCATTGGATAAGAGGCAGGTATTTTCATTACAATACGCCGCTGCTTCGCATCAAATCTATAGTAGGGCGTAAATCAGCTAGCTGTGTTAAATCTACTTTAGGTGGAGAAATATTAGCAAGTGACGGTAAACCCTCAGGTTGGGTAATACCATTTACTAACGGAATTTCGTACGCTTCACTGGCTAAGTAACCTTGTACTTCTTTACTTAGTAAGTAACGCATAAAGTTAGTTGCAAGCGGATCGTCGTTAAGCGCTAATACACCCGATGCATTAACTAAACAGCCCGCATCATTTTGTGTAAATGCTAAATCTAGCTTGGCATTAGGTTTACCTGATTTTAAACGCAAAGTGTAATAGTGATTAGCAAAACCAATATCAACTTCACCGCGTTCAACGCCCATAACAACACCTAGCTCGCCGGCGTATGTTTTAGCACGTTTTTGAATCTTTTTAAGCCACTTAGCGGTTTTGTCATCGCCTTCTAAGATTCGCATTGCGGTTACAAACGATTGAAAAGAAGCGTAGGCGGGNCGCCCAGCCAATACTTAAATCGCTGTCGGCAATTTCCATAATACTTGTTGGAATTTGATCTTTAGTCAAACGCGACGTGTTATATGGCAATGTACGAATACGGCCAGTTACAGGTGCCCACTCTTTATATCTAAATTGTGGTTGTAACTGAGCAGATAAATCACCTGGGATAGGTTGTGCAAGGCCAGCATCGGTTACTAAACCAATTGCGCCTGAATCAACTGCCCAAAATAAATCAGCGCGGCGAACGCCAGCTTTAGCTTCTGCAACAATGGTATTTGCTAAAGCAGCAGTAGGACCTCGGCGTATACCGAGTTTAAAGTCTGGATTTTTTTTCTGGATTGCTTGTAATACGTTTTCATACAAACCACCTTCGCCTCGGCCTAAATAAAGCGTTAACTCGCCTTTAAGCTTTGGTAAATCGTCAACAGAAACAGGGTTTGCTATATCAGCGGCTAGCGCACGAGAAAGAGGCAGTGGCAATGAGCCAACCACCCCTAACGCGGCTAGGCCTTGAATAAAGGTCCTACGCTTCACTTAAAATACATCCTTACGTGCTTTTTCGGCTTTTTCTATTAAAACCTTAGCGCGGTCTAATTTTGTTTGCATATCACTGATCACATCGCGTACTTCGTCTACGCTTTTGCTGTTTGTAATGGCTTGTGGCAGTGTTACGTTAAAGTCTTTTTCCAGCACTTCAACTAGTTTTGCATCTTGTTCAATAAGAGTTCCTTCAACGCCTTCAAACAGGTGCAGATAAGTATCGTGAACAATTTCAGTTGCTTCGTCTCGTAAACGCTCAGCAAATTTAGCTACTACACGGTCTAATTTGTGCTTAATTTCATCAATTGTGGCACTTTGTGTCATTTGAGTTGTAGCGGTTGCTTTTACTGTGTCTAACAAGCCTTTTTGCTGGAATTTTGCAGCAAGCTTAACAGCCCCAAGGCCTTGCCACAAGGCTATGTTCATCGCTTTTTGCTGTTTACGAACTTCCTCAGCAGGCTCTTTATTATCAATGGCCATTTTTACGCCATAAAGACCCTGCCAAATAGAAGCGTATACTGGTACAAAGTTAGTTTCTATTGCACTGTGAAACTTAACTGATTCCCAATATTCAATTAAATCATCAGTTTTTACAGCTTTTGCGCCTTTAGTATCGTAGTCGCTTACCATGGTATCAACTTTGCCTACCATCCATTCTACTTCTTCTGCGTAACTTTTAAGGTTAGCTTGAAGATGATTAACATGCTCGCCAATAGGGCCGTTAGCTAATACTGGTTGAGCCATAAACGCCGAGGCTAGTAAAAGGCTTGCACCTAAAGTTTTGGCTGGTTTAAATAGTAATTTCATAGCAAAGAAGTCCAAAAGGTAATTGTAAATGATAGACATTATCATATAGCTAATGGTTAACGAGATCAATAACTACAAACTCGCTTAATAGATAAAAACACTAAATGTAGCGGTAGGTTACAGCAAATAGCGCTATAACCTGTATTAGGATTAGTTATTGAGACCGACTATTAAGCGTAATGTTTGCCTTTAATGGCATTATAAATGGCATCACACAGTGTTTTTATACTTGTGTCGTCACTTATATACGGTGGCATAAGGTAAATTAGTTTACCGAATGGGCGTATCCATACACCTTGCTCTACAAAATAAGCCTGAATTTTAGCAACATCAACATTGCCCGCAGCCTCGTTCAATTCAACAACGCCTATTGCTCCTAAGGTACGCACATTGGCAACCGCATTTAGTTCACTGCATTTATTAAGTTGTTGTAGCTGGGTGTTTAGCTGCTTTATTCGTTGTTGCCAGTTTTTCTCAAGTAATAAATCAATACTTGCGCAGGCCGCTGCACAGGCAAGCGGGTTACCCATAAACGTAGGGCCGTGCATTAAAACACCGGCTTCACCTTCGCTTATGCCAATGGCTATTTTATCACNTTGTTATAGTGGCCGATAGCGTCATTGAGCCGCCGGTTAATGCTTTACCAATACACATTATATCGGGCTCTATATTGGCGTGCTCTACAGCAAATAATTTACCTGTACGGCCAAAGCCTGTGGCAATTTCGTCGCAAATTAACAGTACGTTATATTGGGTGCATAATTTACGTACGCAGGCTAAATAATCAGGGTGATAAAAGTTCATACCCCCCGCGTTTTGTACTATTGGCTCAATGATAAAGGCGGCTACTTGGCTGTGGTTTGCTTTAAAGTATTCTTCAAGCTCTTGGGCTTCAGTTTGGTTAAACTCGCTCCCAAATTGACTAACCGGTGCAGGCACAAATACGTGTTCAGGTAAAAATCCTGAATACAAACTATGCATTGAGTTAACTGGGTCGCATACGCTCATGGCTGCAAAGGTGTCGCCATGGTAGCCCTTGTAAGGTGTCATTAATTTTTGTTTTGTTGTAATGCCTTGGCTTAACCAATATTGCAGCGCCATTTTTATTGCTACTTCAACACTTACCGATCCGCTGTCGGCTAAAAACACTTTAGTTAAACTAGGCGGCGTTATATTTACTATTTTTTTGCACAGCTCTACCGCGCTGTTATGCGTAATACCGCCAAACATAATGTGGCTCATATTATTAATTTGCTCAATCATGGCGTTATTTATAACAGGGTTGTTATAGCCATGTATTGCGCTCCACCACGAGGCCATGCCATCGATTAATTGCTCGCCAGTTTCGAGGTGAATAATATTGTGATTAGCATGTGTAACGGGGTATACCGGAATTGGCTTGGTCATAGACGTATATGGATGCCAAATGTGCTCACGATCAAAACCAAGGTCAATCGTATTCTTTTTAATCATATGTAAACTTTAACTTGGTGGGCTTCGTTGACAATGGTACTTCAACTCGTAGACTAAGCCAATATCACCGTTATGAAAAAAATAAGAGAGTATTATGGAACTTGCACCTGTTCGTCACGATTGGACCCACGCTGAAGTTAAAGCATTATTTGAAATGCCATTTAACGATTTACTTTTTAAAGCCGCATCGGTTCACCGTGCTAACTTCAACCCAAATGAAGTGCAAATTTCTACGTTGTTATCAATTAAAACAGGCGCTTGCCCAGAAGACTGTAAGTACTGTCCGCAGTCGGGGCATTACCGAACAGATTTAGAACGCGAACGCTTAATAGAAGTAGAAAAAGTAGTAGAGCAAGCACGCCTTGCAAAACAAAAAGGCGCTACCCGTTTTTGTATGGGGGCTGCATGGTCAGATCCAAAAGACAGAGACATGCCATACATTTCGCAAATGGTTAAAGAAGTAAAAGAGCTAGGGTTAGAAACCTGTATGACGCTAGGTAAACTCACAAACGAAAAAGCCCATGAGCTTAGAGACGCAGGGCTTGATTACTACAATCATAACCTTGACACGTCACCTGAGTATTACGAGCAAATTATATCAACCCGTACTTTTCAAGATAGATTAAATACCATTGACCACGTACGCGATGCCGGTATGAAAGTATGCTCAGGCGGAATAGTCGGTATGGGTGAGCAAGCAAGCGACCGTTTTGGACTACTTATGCAACTAGCTAATTTGCCACAACAGCCAGAAAGTGTGCCTATTAATATGCTCGTTAAAGTTAAAGGCACTCCGCTTGAAAACGTAGACGATTTAGATCACTTTGAATTTATACGTACCATAGCAACAGCGCGCATTATGATGCCACACAGTTATGTACGTTTATCGGCAGGGCGTAACGCCATGAACGAGCAAATGCAATCGATGTGCTTTTTTGCAGGCGCTAACTCAATATTTTATGGTGATAAACTCCTTACCACCGAAAACCCAGACGCTGATGCCGATATGAACCTAATTAAAAAATTAGGTATGAACCCAGAAAAACGTCACGACTATTCAGACGAAGCAGTTGAAGCCTCGCTTTCATCGCAAGTAGCCGACAAAGCAACCTCTGAATTGTTTTACGAAGCGTAGGCTTATATCAATGCCTTTTGATTTTATAAATACGCATCTGCAGGCTCGCCAGCAAGGTGCGTTACTTCGTAAACGCCACGTAGTACATCACGCTACAGCGCGCACCATAACGGTTAATAATAAAACCTACCTTAACTTTGCCAGTAACGACTACTTAGGCTTTGGTGATGTGGCTGTTAATCTTAATGACTCCCACGCATTAGGGAGTCACAGCTCAGCATTGGTTACGGGTTATCAGGCCCAGCAAAAAGCGCTTGAACAATACTTATGTGAGCAATTTGGTTATGGCGCAGCAATGCTATTTAACTCAGGGTTTAGCGCTAATAGCAGCGTAATTAAAGCGTTGTTTCAAGATAAAGCCGCTGCGCAAAACAGCGCTATTTTTCAAGATAAGTTAAATCATGCAAGCTTGATTGACGGTGCTATGCACTCAAACGCGGCATTAGTGCGTTTTAATCACAACGACATGAATCATTTACGTTCACGGCTCGAAAAATCAAAAGCGCAAAACAAGCTAATTATAAGCGAAGGCGTATTTTCGATGGATGGCGATACCGCGCCTCTTAAAGAATTACTCGTACTTGCAAAACAGCATAACGCATGGCTAATGATTGATGACGCACACGGTTTTGGTGCATTAGGTAAAACTGGTTTGGGCAGTTGCGAAGCGTTTATTACTCAAACGCTGCCAGATATATTAGTCATTACCTTTGGTAAAGCAGTGGCTAGTAGTGGCGCGTGTGTATTAGGCAGTAAACAGTTTATTGATTACATGCTGCAATTTAATCGCGATTACACGTATTCAACCGCTATGTCGCCGCTTATGGCAAGTCACACTCTTGCGCGTATTAAAAACATAAAAACAGCCAATGATAAACGCGATAAGCTAAATGCCAATATTGCATTATTTAAGCAACTCACTAAAACCCATAATATTGCTGTAATGCACTCAAACACAGCCATACAACCCATTGTATTAGGCTGCGCTGAGCAAACATTGCAAGCGGCAGATAAACTTAAACAGCAGGGAATATGGCTCACTGCAATTAGGCCGCCCACAGTTGCACATAACACCTCGCGTTTACGCATTACTTTAACCGCAGCACATACCGAGCAAGACATAACGCACTTAGTTAAGCATTTAGTAGGTGCAATAGCATGACTGCTCAGCCGGTATTAAAAACAGATTTAATACAAACACGTAAAGTAAAACCGTGCCTGGTGAGTAGCGAGTTAAATAGAGAGTTAAATGAAGAGTTAAATGAAGAGTTAAATAAAGAATTAATTAGCGAATTGAATAAAGAGCTAAGCAAGGAGCTTAAAAAGTCCACCCAAAGTAAGTTCTCAAAGGCGGCAGCGCGTTATAACACCCATGCAAATGTACAAAAACACGCAGCAAGCGATTTATTTTCACTTATAAAACCAGGCTTTAATAAAAATAAGCTTTGTGTTGATTTAGGCGCAGGTCCGCTTGTTAATACACATACATTACAAAGCATGTTTTCAAGCGTTGTGGCAATCGATTTAAGTTTAAATATGCTGCAAAGTAGTGATTTAACCACAACTAAAATATGTGCCGATATGGATAACTTACCGCTGCAAGCAAACAGTGTTGATGTTATTTACAGTAACTTTGCAGTGCAGTGGTCTGCTAATTTTTCGGCTTTAATGCAATCGCTTTACAGCATATTAAAACCAGGCGGGCAGGCGTACATAAGCACTGTGGTAGAGGGCTCACTTAACGAAATAAAAACAGCCTTTGCCGCGCTTGATTCTAACAGCCACATAAATACCTTTAATGGTGAACTGTATATAAACCAATCAGTCCAAAGTGCAGGCTTTACTATTAATAGTGCTAAAAAACGTATTTACACCGATGAATACACAACACCTTTAAAAGCTATTGCTTCAATTAAGGCTATTGGCGCTACCACGCAAAATCATACCAATACGCGCCAAGGGTTACTTACCAAATCGGCGCTACAAAAAGTATGCAGTGCGTATCCGCTTATAAATAATAAAGCATGTGTGTCTTATCATGTGGTGCTGTTATCATTAGAAAAAAGCCATTACAAAAAAGCGATTAATTGCTTAAGTTAAAACTTAAAATTAAACCAAACTTAGATTCAGATCATAAGGCAACGCATGAAAGAATTTTTTATAACAGGCACCGACACCGATGCCGGAAAAACCCACGTTACCAGTTTGCTATTAAAGTTACTTGCCCAACACAAAAAACAAGCCATTGGCTTTAAACCCCTTGCTGCTGGCTGCGAAATGGCATTCGATCAATTAGTAAACGCCGATGCCCTAATACTAATGGAAAGCGCAACAGTGAGCGCTAAATACGACGTAGTAAATCCGTTTGCGTTTGCACCGCCTATTGCGCCGCACATAGCAGCGGAGAAAGTTGGGGTTAGTATTACTATTGATAAACTAAGTGATGCTTATAAAAACGTAAAACAACAGGGTGCTAATTACATACTTACCGAAGGCGCGGGTGGTTGGGCACTACCAATTAATAATACAGACTATTTATACGATTGGGTAAAGGCTCAGCAGCTACCAGTAATACTCGTTGTAGGCATGAAGCTAGGTTGTTTAAATCATGCATTACTAACCGCTGCGCATATGCAAAGCATGGGTATAAACTGCGTTGGCTGGATTGCAAATCAAGTAGATAAAAATATGGACGAGTACCAAGCAAACCTTGATTCACTAAAAGCACGTTTACCGTTTCCAATACTTGCCATAAGCCCTTACAGCGAGCAAACGCCTAAGTTACAAATATACAAAAGCTTGTTTAGTGCGTTATCTATAAATACTTAAGTGGTTTTAAAAAAGTTACTTTTTTAGGTAAATCTTGAAATAGTCAGCCTTAGTACACATATAAACGTTTATAAATACAAAGCTTGCTCAAAAACAATGTTACTAAGGACATAACGACTATATGACGCCCCCATTTATTGAAAACTACGCCCCAGATGCGCACGTAAGCGCTGAGCCAAAAGCACTAAACTATGGCTTACCTAAAAAACGCGTAGGTATAATAGGTGGAGGCACAGCTGGCGCCACAATAGCCATTAGACTTGCTGCGTTAGGGTTAGAAACTTATGTGCTTGAAAAGAAAAAGTCGTTAATTGATGGCCCTCCAATGTGTCATTTGCACGCAGGTGGCAACTTATATCGTGAAATACCCGACGAAGACTGCATAGATTTACTCAAGCAATGTATAGATATTGCACGCCTTTATCCTCACACCATCGATGTTCGCCCCACAGTATTTGCCGTACCCAAGCGCGATGACGACTCACCGGAAGATTTATTTCCGCGTTTAAATAAATTAGTAAAAGCCTACAGCGAGCTTGTAGAGCAAGACAGCGCTAATAAAGTGTTAGGCGAGCCTGAGCATTATTTTCAGTTATATAGTTATAAGCAAATGCTAAAGCTTGCTAAGCAAAAACAAGTAGCCAAGCCCACGTCATTAGATGAGTGGATGATACCCGTTGCTAAGCATTTAGATTTAGATAAGCTAAAGTTTCCGCTTATTGTTGCACAAGAATATGGTTGGAATATTTTTCGTTTATCGGCCAGTGCACAACTAGCCCTTGCACAGTACAAACACGCTCATGTTTTAACAAGCACCAGTGTTAAAAACGTATCGCCAGTTATAGATACCAATAATGATAAGCAAACACTTAAGTGGCGCATTGAATACCAATCAGAGCCAAGCCTTGATGAACAACCTGATACATCAACTAATACACAAACCATTGAGGTAGATTACCTAATTAATGCGTGTGGTTTTCAAACCGGTATTATTGACGACCTCGTTGGGGTAGATGTAAAACGCATGGTTGAATTTAAAGCCTCTTACATTACTCATTGGCAAGGTGCTGGTGGGCAAATACCCGAAATAATTATTTATGGTAACCGTGGTACGCCAGAGGGCATGGCGCAGTTAACGCCTTACCCTAACGGGTATTTTCAAATACATGGCATGAATAACAACATTACATTGTTTAATGATGGCTTAGCTGATGCCACGTCAATGAGCGCACAGCCTAAACTTCCTAATAAATACCTGCATTATATTAAAGGTGGCTGGGATGAAGCAGCATTGCAAACACGTACCCAAACAGCAATTGATTATGTAGCCGAGTTTGTCCCTGCATTTAAAACTGCTAGCACACAAAATAATGCCTTGTATGGCGGGCAACAAATCCCGGGTGATGACGACACCTTGCGCGTAGCCGATGTAAGCTTATATTCGCATATTAGTTATGCACGGGCCGAAAATGTTAAAGCATCGTCAACGTTAATAGCGGCAGATCAAATAGTGGGTGAGTTTATAAAATTAGGAATAATAAGTAGCGATCCTGCTGTAAATCATCACCGCAGTACCCACCAATGGTCGTATCTTAAACATAATAGCGGCGAAAAAATTGACGAAGTTGCACGCATATTGGCACACGAGCGTGGTTTTCCAATTGATATGGCAGAGCTTAATAACAGCTTGTAATAAACTGATTTATAAAGAAACTTTAGTCTTAAATTTGCTGTAAAACACTTCTTAAAAAAATTATCAATAAACACATAAATAACACTTGTGTTATGACATAGTTTGTCACAGAATAGCGCTAACGTTATGACATAGTGTGTCATAACGCAGTGGTTGCTTTAACCTAATTTAATTTTATGTTCGGTGATCAAACCTATTTTTGTGAGGACAATATGAAACGTATATTTTTGTTTTTATTAACTAACCTAGCGGTTATGTTGGTATTAGGTGTAGTGCTTTCAATAATAATGAGTGCGCTGGGCTTAAGCCATCGTAGCCTTGGCGGAATTTTACTTATAGCCACAGTATTTGGTTTTGGTGGATCGTTTATTTCGTTATTTATGTCGAAATGGATCGCTAAAAAATCAACAGGCGCGCACGTAATTACGCAGCCTCGAAACGAAACCGAACATTGGCTTGTACAAACGGTATCTGCGCAAGCACAAAAAGCAGGTATCAAAATGCCAGAAGTGGCTATTTACGACAGCCCAGAAATGAACGCGTTTGCAACGGGCCCAAGTAAAAACAACTCGTTAGTGGCAGTAAGCACAGGCTTAATGCACAACATGACCAAAGATCAGGCCGAAGCCGTACTTGCCCACGAAGTATCGCACGTGGCTAACGGCGACATGGTAACGCTTACGCTAATACAAGGCGTGGTAAATACCTTTGTAATATTTGCCGCAAAAGTACTGGCAGGCATTGTAGATAACTTTATTAATAGCGATGAAGAAGAGGGCGGCAGTAGCTGGACATACTTTTTATTCGATATGTTATTCCAAGTATTATTTGGTGTACTAGCAAGCATAGTGGTTGCAAGTTACAGCCGTAAACGTGAGTTTGCAGCCGACAGCGGCGCAGCAAAACTAGTTGGTGCTGACAAAATGCGTTCCGCCCTTGAGCGATTAAAGCAAAACCATCCTTCGCAATTAGAAGGCTCTATGATGGCCTTTGGTATTGCAAGTGGTAAAGTCGTTGCTGAGCTGTTTTCATCGCACCCGCCGCTTGATGCGCGAATAGACGCACTACGCAAGTAACTATGTAAGTTAGTAAATATTCTAAGCCAGCTTAACCGCTGGCTTTTTTATGTTTACGTTAAAATGCTAAAATCGCACGCACTGTATTTATATACAGTTATTTGTATTGCGTTATAAAATCGTTACTTTTTTAAGCTAGCACAAAAAAACTTAATCGCTAATGTAAGCCAAATTAATACTAAAAATGAAAACGATGCATTGTATGTTGCATGCATAGGGCAGGTAAAAAACGAGTCGGACTTCACCTTTAAAAATATAAAGTTTAAGGTCGATTTTTTAACAGATCAAAACACGCTAGTCGATACGCTATCAATAACCCACGAAGACCTAATTATACTTCCTAATGACTCAACAAACTTTAGAGTAAGAGGTATTGCGCAAAAACAAGCGGCCAGTTATAACAATTGCCAAGTAACAATAACCGATGCCTGGGCTTATAAATAAGCTATAAATCACTTACAAATTAATTATTAGCAGTTAGCTAAACCACTCGCTTTTTTATATGTAATATTAGTTATTGACTTGCAAGCCACTAAATCCAAAATTTATATAAGCCATTTTCCTAGAGCGATTAAGAATATGGATGATTTATTACTTAAGTAATCGTTTATACACTCCTTGTAACTTGCAAGTGAGGGATCGAAAATGAGCTTGATTGATGAAAGTACAAAGGATTTTGGAAGCATGAGCGTGTTGCTTCACAGCGTAGGAACTAATTGCTACCGCATTGAGTGGAATAGCAGAATGACCGGAGCCTCAATAAGCTTAATTCGTGTTAAAAAAAACGAATACATAGTTGTGCGAAAATGGGCAACCGCCCGAAATATAGATGACGTATCAGCAGAGTTTGATCGGGCTAACCAAGCACTAATTCATTTTTTAAATAATGTAGATGTGATTAAAAGTAAAAACGAAAGTATTGTTGCAGCTAAAGAGCATTGCATAAACTTATTTACCTCAGCTGAGGGCTTAAAACCAATTAGCCATCCGAGCTTACCTACGCCACGCTTACAAGAAGCCATAGGCAAAGAAGTCATTGTAAAATCAAGTTTAGGCAACTACCTAATATCAAAAGGAATGCTATTACAGCTATTAGGTAATCAAGCCGAGATCCAAGTTAATCCCGACCACCTTGACGAAGGCCAATTAAGGCAAAAATTTTATACCAAACAAGTTCATGTTTGCTAGTTAATTGCGCTATCAAAACTCAAAGGCAGCTTTACTTTAATGGTAAAGCCATTTTGTTTAAACACCTTAAAAGTGCCGCCTAATGCCGTAGTGCGCTCCTCTATAAACGCTAAACCGTAGTGACCTGAGTTATCTGTTGGGGTTACTAAAGTCCCGTTATCGCTAATTGTTAACTCAATAAATTCGTCGCTGTTTATTATATTTATAATCAGTTTGCTGGCATTGCTGTGCTTCATACAATTGGTTACTGCTTCTTGGCAAATTCGGTAAATAGCTATTTCGTGATCTTTTGAAAGGCTATTATCTAACTTAAATTGTGGTTGATACTTAATATTTGCCTTGTGCAGTAAGCTTTTTAGTCGCCCTTGTGTTATTGCCTTTTCTAAACCGAGTTCATCTAGCTCACGCGGGCGAAGATAATGCATTAATTGATAAACAGAGTCATACATCGAATTAGCATTGTTTTTTAATGTAGTCACAAACGATTGGGTATCTTCGTTACTGAGGTGCGACAAAATAGCTAAATCTGTTTTTAATGCCGTTAGGTTCTGCCCTAATTCGTCATGCAGCTCTTGCGAAAGATGCTTTCGCTCGTTTTCTTGCACCGACACCATTTTGGCAGCCAGCGCCATGTTTTGAGTTAGCTGCTCTTTAAGCTCTTTATTGGTTTGCTTTAACTCATTGTTTTTACGTTTAAGCTCAGTAATTGCAGCGCCTAAAACCATACTGGTAATTGCGTTTGCTAAAATAAATAACTGGCTAATGTAGGTATTACTAGGCTCGTGCGTAATGCTTGCTTCAACAATTATTAACGCGTTAATTAGCGCTGCACTGCTTACAGCGCCTAACGAGCCATACTTATATGAAAACCAAATAATTGGTAATAACGATGCAAGCCTTAATAGCGGGTAGGTGTCTGGGCGAACCGCATAGACAAAAAATACAATTAATATAAAACACACCAAAGTGGCTACTAGGCCAAATAATTTAGTGAGCCTGACTGTGTTAAAGCTGTATTTAGAATCGTAAATTAACATAATGAAAGGGGCAATTAACAATGAGCCAGTAATATCGCCTAAGCACATGTTTAACTGATATTGCAGTAGCTCTTTAGCAACTAATACATTTGTAAATTCAAACGCACTGGCAAACAAAAACCACTTTATAGATGTACTTGCAACACAAAGCAGTATTAACGAAAGTATACCTAGGCTGTCGTTAATGCTTGGCGGCCAACGGCTATTTTTAAACATATAAACAAGCGCTATAAAGCAAAGTTCCTGCCAAAAGCTATGAAATAAATCAAACTCCCAAACCCCACTGTATGTTAAACCAAGCTGTGCAGCTAAAGCTCGCGATACAACCCATAAGGTGAGCCAATAGCGTGTTGGAGTGAGTAAGTAAAACGCAATTTTTACGCCTGCGGGAATAAATATCGCGCTGCTCTCGGGTACGGTTTCAAGGTTTTGGCTAACCCAAAAAGTGGCGAGTGAAGCAATAAAGTAAATTAGCCCCACCAATAACTGTTTAGCTACCTCTTTGTATGCGGTAGTAAAACTAACATTAGATAAAGAAGAAACGTTAGGTAAGTTCATCTAACTGTATTACTCCCGCATCAATTGCAATTTTTAGCAGTTCAAACGAGGTCGTAACATTAAGTTTGCTGTATATGTTTGCTTTGTGTACATGTGCTGTTTTAGGCATTATTTCGAGTATTTGCGCAACTTGTTTAGCGTTTAATCCCTTAGAAAATAACGGAAGGGCTTCAAGCTCTCTGTTAGTAAGCACCGTTAATGCTAAATTTTCGCTACTCATCGAAAAATTTACGTCTTCACTAATGTACCTTTTACCTAAAGCGACCGCTTTAACTGCATCTATTAGTTCATCAGAGGCAGAACGCTTAGACACATAACCCAAAGCGCCTAATCGCAAAGCATTGCTTACATAAGGTTCGTGGTCGTGCATGGAGGCAACAATACTTTTAATATGGGGGAAAAACTCTTCAAGGTACGATAAAAAAGAAAGGCCAGTTTCAGTGCCGTTAAGCGATATATCAACAATAAATATATCAGGTTGTTCAAGCTCTACAGCCAGCTTGGCTTCTGTTACGCTGCAGGCTTCAATAATTACTTTCCAATCTGGTTGTAACTCTAAAAGCTTTTTAAAGCTGTCTCTTACTAATTGATGATCTTCTATGATACCAATGAGCATTTAAATCTCCTTTTATGCTTAAAATACAGCGGGGCGGGTAACTAATTACCTAAACGTTTTAAATGGGTTACCTCACTTAAAAGCAAGGTAACAAAACCAGTGGTTCTAAATTGGTAATTAGTTGCTGGTGGAGATTACAACTAAGATCTTTTTACGGCAGCTTATTATTACTGAGAAAGAATAATCTCAGTAATTCCTTCGGCAGATAGTATTTCAATCCAGTAGCCGTCAGGGTCTTTAATAAATGCTAAGCCTTTCATTGAGCCATCATCTGGTTTTTTAACAAACTCAACATCGTATTTTGCAAAGCGCTCACAGGCTTCGTAAACATCCGGTACGCTAATACCAATATGCCCAAATCCTTTAGGTTCTTGGTTACCACTGTGGTATCCCTCAAAGCTGTCGTCGGTTTCGGTGCCCCAGTTATGGGTAAGCTCAATTAGCGCAGGGCGACGAAACACCCATTCTGCTTTAGTTTTATCATCACCTTGTGGCAATTCTTGCTCGTAGCCTAAAAAGTAAAGCGTAAACTTCATACCAGGAAAATCATACTTACCTAACAGCTTCATACCTAATACATTTTGGTAAAATTCGAGCGACGGCTTTGGATCTTTAATACGTAACATAGTTTGTTGCATAACAAAGCCTTGAGTGGCCTGTTCAACTTGTTCTGGAGATTCGTTATAGTTAGACATGGTGATCCTTTCAAAAATGATAAAGCGAAAATAAAGATTTAATGCTTAAACCATCATAATCAACCGTAGTTTAAATTTAAACTGTCTAGGTCAAATCATATAATAAAAACAAGGAATTTTATGGCTATAACTATAACTATAACTACAGGCACCATTGATGATGTAACCGCAGTGAGTGAATATATCCCTGAACTACTAACAGCTATTGATAGTGACACTTTACGTAACCGTTTAGAAAACAAAAAAACATTGATATTAGTAGCACATAAAGAAGATACATTAGTTGGTTTTAAAATTGGCTATGAGCTATCTAATACACAATTTTATAGTTGGCTGGGTGGAGTGCATTTTAACTATCGTAGATTAGGTATTGCTAAAAAATTACTTGTCCAACAAGAAAAGTGGGCTTATGAAAAAGGCTTTACCAATATACACGTTAAATCGATGAACCGGTTTCCTCAAATGCTGACTATGCTAATCACTAATGGTTATCACGTTTGTGGCTACGTTGATAATCAAAGCACAGAGCTAAGTAAAATTAAGTTTGTAAAACAACTAACAAAGTAGATGCAGGCACTTTATTCATCGTTATTTAACTTAGCGCCATGTAGGGTTATAAGCAAAAGCTAATTGCCACCTTTAATAGCAAGGAACCACTATGTTTTATGATGATATGCAGGGATTATTACGTGTACTTACAATAGGTGTACTGGGTTATATTGCACTGGTGTTTTGGCTGCGTATATCGGGTAAACGTACGCTTTCAAAGTGGAATGTGTTCGACTTTATAGTCACCATTGCGCTGGGCTCTATATTAGCGTCTGTTATTATTTCAAAAAGTGTTCCGCTGTTTGAGGGCATACTTGCCTTTGTAGTATTAATTGGGCTGCAATATATTATTACGTGGCTTAGTGTGCGCTCGTCAAAATTTGCAGCACTTATAAAAGCAGAACCCACGCTTTTACTGAGTGATGGTGAATACTGCACTGCTGCACTTAAATCGCAGCGGGTAACAAAATCAGAAATTCGCGCCGCTATTCGTGGCGCTGGTATACTAGCCATAGAAGATGTAGCCGCAGTAGTGCTAGAAACCGATGGCAGTTTTAGCGTACTTAAGCAAAATAACAGTGGGTTAAAAACCGCGTTAAGCGATGTAAGCGGGCATTAAATTAATACGCCAATAGTTATATGAACTAAGGCAGGTATAACCTGCCTTACTTTGTATTAAAGCTTATTTTTATTTAGCATGCTGCTCTAATAAACTAAAGGTAGGTAAGCGCCATTTAAAGCGTATTGATGCCATACGTATTAAGTAGCCTGCAACAAGGCTTGCAATAATGCTGATGTTGTCGTCAATATTATAATGGTGTAGCGCTAAGTATAAACAGGCAACAAGTAACGATACACTCGCGTATAGCTCGTTATGTAATACAAGCGGCGCTTGGCGGCATATTAAATCACGCAGTAACCCACCAAATACGCCAGTAACAACCGCAGCCACTACACAAACACCGTAATGCAGCCCCATATTTAGCCCCACTTGGCAGCCAATAATACTAAAGGCAGCTAAACCCAGCGCATCTAAGCGCATAAAAATGCCTTTAAATTTAACTACCCATTTAGCAAGCCACGTAGTAACAATACCTGCAATACAGGTAATTAATAAATACTCTGGGTGTTGTACCCACGTAAGCGGGTAATTGCCTAGTAATATATCTCGTACGCTACCACCNCAATCCATTTTCATTCGTCCTGCGCTAAGTGCGCCAGTCATGGCTTCTGCTGTAATACCAATAATATAAACAATCGTTAATAGCATGAGATAATCACTTAAAATACGTGCGTAAAAATAAGGTGTGGATTGTATAGATAAATTAAGTAAATAACGAATGAAAAATCGTACTAAAAACGGTTAATTCAGATAGAAATAACTAATAACAAAACCGTGTGTAAACAAGATGTTAGGCTAATCGGCTGGCAAAAGTTAGCTGTCGTAGAATAAAGGACAAATGGCCGTAATTTATAAAATAAAACAGGCTATTTTATTGCTGCATTTTAAACATCAAAGCTCGGTATTTTCCCTATATGGTAAAGTGTTTTGCCAACTAATTGGCGTGTTTAAATTAACCTAATATGAATATTTGGTTGCGCGGTAGCAATTTAGGAACGTATACTAACCATTCTTAACTTAAATGGAATTTGCGTAATCGCAGCTTAATCAGCACAGGTAAATACATGAACAAAGGATTGTTAAAAGCGTGGAATGACGAAAAGGGCTTTGGTTTTATTAAATCAGACACCCTAGAGCACGACACCTTTATACACATTTCAGCGCTCAAACATATGAGCCGCAAGCCAAAAGTGGGCGACACCATTTACTTTGAAGTGGCAACACAGCCCGACGGTAAAACCAAAGCAATTAACTGCTGCATAGAAGGCGTTGCAGAGCTTAAAGCACCTTATCAAAAACACAAACAACAGCAGCACCGCATTGCCAAATCTAATTTTGCCAGTAGCTTTTTAGGTAAAGTTGCCTCAATAGCGCTAATTGCTGCACTTTGTTTTTATACGATTAATAAATACAACACTCACTCAAGCAGCCAAACTCCCGTTACCTCCAATGGTGATTTAGCCACCTTTGATGAGCAATATCCGAAGTTTGTTATTCCTAAAAGCACGCAAAATTTTACGTGTGATGGCAGGCAATATTGTACTGAAATGCGCTCACGAGAAGAGGCGGTATATTTTATTAATAATTGCCCGAATACAAAAATGGATGGGGATGGCGATGGAAAACCTTGTGAAAATGATTCACGGTTTTAAAGGCTAGAGCTATAAAGCCTTAAATAAAAATAGAATTAATTGCTGTACAAGTGCGGTTATTTACAATTTGTTCCATAACATTATTAAAAGTCGTTTTGGGGTTAAATAACAAAAGCTACTGAGTAGCAATTGTTATTGTCTGTTTATAAACGAGTTGTTTGGTGTAATTATCGAACAGCGTAAAGTACGCCGTTTTGGGGGGCTATAAACCCCAAAGTGTGGGCTCAATAAGCTGTAAGGAGTTAATCAAATCATGGAGTATCGATGGAAATTATAATTAGTTCGGCAATTTTAGGTACATTGCTTTCGGGTTTATTTTTATTCAGTGTTCATCGGTTAAATCGTAATCATGTAACAATTGAAAATAAAATGAATAGAGTGCATGTGGACTCTATGGCTTTAATTAATAATTCCCTCTCTAAAGAGGCACATGCAGCGAATCATTTATATACAAGAAAAGCTATATGCTATGAAGAGGCTAGTAAAATTGTTGGGGATTTAATCTTTTGGGCTGAGAAGTGTGTTGTACCATCAACTAGTTATAACTTTGGAAGTAAGCCTGATATAGCTAAAAAAATGGCTAAAGCCTACGAAGATCTTAGGCATTACACTCTTCAGTATTCTGCATTTTTTGATGAAAGCTCTGACTTAGAAACTAATTTAGGTTTGCTGATGGGTAGTGTTAATAATATTCAAAACTTAGTTAATTCTAAAGGTTTTAATGCTGGTCAACCTGCATGGATAAATGCAGTAAAAGTATTTCAAGATCAGTTAACTCCTGTAGCAAGTGCCTTCAAAAAAGAAATACATACATTGATGAGTCAAAACTCCTAACAAGAATTTAAAGCGGGGCCGCTAATAGTTTGCTCAGTTTCACTTCGCTACAAAATTTTAGCAAACTATTATCAGTTGCTTAAATGAGCGTTATGCACTTCAGTATTGCCACAAGGATATATCGTGATAAATATAGGTTTTAACTTTACTACTAATGACTTTAGATATTGTGTACTTGAAAAAGATGGTAATGATGTAACCCTCTTAGATAAAAACAAAATTATTTACCCTAAAGCCCTTGATGTAACAAATATGTCTGGCTGGCTTGAAACTCAAATATGTTTACTGCTTGATAAGCACAGTCCTAATCAAGTGGGGTATAAATTACCTCTTGTTTTAAAATCAACTAAGCCGATTCAAAATTCACTATTCCCTCTCGGCGTTCTGAATCTCTGTTGTCACAAGAGAAATATAACAGCAAGCCACTTTACTAGCCAAGGAATTAACGCAACTAAGTTTGGCCTTGCGAAGAAAGATGATGTCTACAAGTATGTAGACGATAACCTTGGGAAGTATCCACCTTATTGGGACAAACCAACGAAAGATGCAGCATTAGTGGCATGGTTCTTACTATGAAAAAGCCAGATAAAATTCGAAAATTCAAGGTTATTGAATTTTTAGGTAATGGAAATTTTGGCTTTGTTTTCCAAGCTTATGACCCTTTACTTAAAGCAGATAGGGCGATAAAGCTAATCAAAGTCGCTAACCCAGATAAATTTGTCGAGGCAGTAAAAGAAGCTCAAACACTGGAAGCATGCCGACACAAGCATATCGTTGATGTTAAGGAAGTTGACGTTTTTGTATATGAAGGAACTCCATGCGTCTATATAGCAATGGAATACTTAGCCAAAGGTTCCATTCAAAAACATCTAGAAAATCGATTTATATCGATTCAAGAATCACTAAAAATAATATCTGAGGCTCTTTTGGGCTTAGAGCATGCCCATAATAGTAATGTCCTGCATCGAGATATAAAACCTGGAAATATTCTTTTTGGGGATAATGGTGAAGCAAAGTTATCAGATTTCGGCTTGGCATTGGATTATCATGTAGACCCATCAGATACTATGGGTTATAGGCCACATCAACCTTTAGAGGTAATAGATGGCGAACCAATGGGCAAGTTGAGTGATATATACGCAATGGGAATTACTCTTTACCGTCTAATCAATAACGTCCCCGATATGGCTTTTAACTTTTCAACGATGGACGAATGGCGGGTTGCGGTTAAAGGGAATAAATACCCCGATAGACAATATCACCCACACGTTCCGAGAAAAATTAAGGCAATAGTAAATAAGGCCATTAACAATAATCCAGATAAGCGCTATCAAAGTGCTAGTGATTTTCGACAAGCTCTTGAGAAATCAGTGCTTTCAATAGACTGGAGCCCATTTAACAATACTACTTGGGTTGGTGTAGGATTAAATGGCGATAATTTTGAGATTGAAAAGATACATAAAAGAAGTGGTTGGACAATTGATTACAAAAGAAACGGCAGGCGATTGAAAGACCATTGTGTAAAACATCTTTCAGATGAAGCGGTTGATGAAGAATTCTTTAAAATCATAATTAACTAGACACCCACTCTAAATTTAAATCATAATTAACTAGACACCCACTCTAAATTTTGCACTTTTCGAAGTTAGAGGCTAGCCTTTATTTAGTGCAAAAAACAAGCAGGGTGTCTTATGGCAATCGCAAGAAAGCGTCAAGTAAGTTTGGTTGATACAAAGTACTATCACTGTATATCACGTTGCGTACGCCGTGCTTTTTTATGTGGTGAAGACCGTTTTACATAACAAATTAACTAGACACCCACTCTAAATTTTGCACTTTTCGAAGTTAGAGAACAATTAATAAGACACCCATCTTAATTTCAGCTTAGTCAGCAGTGCAGAGCAAGTTTTCGGAGTATTAAAAAATGGACTTTGTTATATGCTTAATTTTATTTTTATTGTTCTATATTTTAGTCAATTATATCCAAAGCATTATTGGGTATTACCCTAAACTAGCTAGAGAATATAAAACGAATTTAATTATTTCTGATTCCTCACTTTTAAAATCAAGCAGTATGTACTTGATGAATGTGGCAAATATTTCTCGTGAGAAAAACAGTGAATATCGGACTTGGCTAAATATCAAATCATTTCAGCAAGGTATATTTATAAGCCAAAAACGAATGTTGATTCTACTATTTCTCAGGAGTTTTTTAATACCATGGGAGCAAATTAGTTTAATAAAAGAAAAAACTAATTTTCTTAAAAATCAATATCTTTATAAAGTCGAATGTAAAAAAGAACCTGTTTATATCATTACGAAATTCGATTTATTAAAAAGCGTAAGTAACAAGAATTTACGAGAATAAATGAAGTCAAATCTTGACTTCACACATCAAAACTTTAATTAGTCGAATTGCTTTGATATAAGCTATTTTACCCTCTAAAAGCGAAGCGCCTCATATCCTCTTTGTGAGTTAGTCTTTAGATTACTAAGAGGGAACAAACTAGGAATGCGCTGAGCGTATACTTTAAACGTAAAACATCGGCGAATTAGCACTCTAATACACGCCGATGTTTAAACATTATTTAACTTAATACCTTACTTAACTTAATACCTTACTAATAAGGTATTAAGCCTTAGTCTTGTTTACGGTTAAGACTAATCAAACATATTGCTAAAAGTAACGTTGCAATCATGCCCGAAGCACCAGCAACACCTGATGGCATAATGACGTGGTTTAATGGATTCGACTACCCCAGTTAAGAGATAATCAACTTAACTGGAGATCGCCCTTTAATTCAATATGTCCTGCAGATAATAAGGTGGCTGAGGCTAAGCCTGTGATGATTACGGCAGTATTAAGATGAGTATTGAAGTTTGCCATTGTATCTCTTTATGGGAAAAAGTAGGGCATTCTATCAATTGAAAAGTTTATTGTTCAATATTCTTTTTAATTAGATTTTTTATTACTTTGATTAATTGCTAATAGTACAATTGTTATTCTGTATTTTGGTTAGTAGTGCAATCAAGTTGTAATTTTTTTGATAAAAATCAATAATACAGATAGTTTTTATTATCTATTGGCCTTTTGTGTTTTTAATAAAAGCCTAGCTATCAACTTATATAAAACGGCTTAACTGGAATCCACATGAACCAAAATAGATATAAAGCATCGTTTCCTGCGCCTGACATTGGTAGTAACTATTTTGTCTCATCAACTTGGAGCAGTTATGGTTTCTGGGCTTTATTAGCACTGACTCCGCTTGCTCATTACATGATGTACTATACCGAAGATGGTTTAGCGCATGGGGAAGATTTAAACACTTTAGTGTATGTAATACTTGGTGCTATTACCTTGTTTGTTTTAAATATTGCAGCCCAATCTATATGTTGGTTAGGCAGACTTTTGGCAGTGGTTTGCTTTAGCATTAGTCTGTTTTTTATATTATTGCTTATTTACCTCAGTGTATATTCACACTTTCCAGTTGCTTATTTAGGTGCTATTTCTTATTTTGGTTTAGCGGCTTATTTTTATAATAAAGACTATTTGAAAGCCATAAAAACATTATAGCATTTACTATGTAGTTACTAATTCACGCCATCTAATTTTTTATATCGTCATAAAAGGCAACTTTCCCTCGGCCTGTTTCTTTTACGTGATAAAGAGTTTTATCACCGTTGTGCATTAATTGATGTAGTTCATTACCATCATATGGGGCTATTGCAATTCCTATGCTTGCACCTACTGCGCATGTTTTTGTGTTTGAAATACTAACCTGCTGTTGTAGCTCATTTAGTAAGGCGATTGCTTTTTGTTGTGTTGCCGTTTTATCGTAGGTTTTAATTTGCTGCGCAACAATAAATTCGTCACCGCCTAGGCGGATACACATATCGTTTTTTTCGTGAAAAAGTGTTTTAAATCTGTGCGCTATTTCAATTAGCACTTTATCGCCGGCTTCGTGGCCGTAGGTGTCGTTAATGGGTTTAAACTTATCTAAATCAATCATCATTAGTACTAAATGTTCATTATGTTTAATATATTCACGTAGTGCTTTTTTAAGGCGTTTTTCACCGGCGCGTCGGTTTAATAAGCCAGTGAGTGGGTCGTGATCGGCTTCAAAGCGGGTTTGCTGTTCGCGTTCTGCGCGCTCGGTTACATCGTGTAAAATTACTTCTACTAGCTGCTCTTGTTTGGGGTTTCGTTTGGTATCTCTTTGGTCTGTTAACCTTACAAATAAACAATGAAACCATACCGTTTTATAGCCAACTTTACACTCTACATCTAAGGTGGTTTGTGGTGGGTTTTTAGCAGAGCGAATATCTGCCAGTAGGCATTGTAATTCGTCTACATTGCTAAGTAACTCAGGAAAATGCAAGGTTGGTAATTCTTCTTCACCGGGTACGGTAAAGTAATGCTTAAATGCAGGGTTAAAGGTGGTGATAATGTTTTTGTCATCGAGTAAACAAATACCTGCGCTGGCTTGTTCAAAAATAAGTCTAAATTTAGCTTCTAGCTCTTGAGTTTTTTTACGCAGTGTTTGCTCATTACTAATAGTTAAATGTAGCTCGTGCATTAAGGCATTTATACCTTGGGTTAAACGGCTTATTTCGTCCCGCTTGCCTTGCTTGAAGGTTAGCATTTTAAGGGTTTCTGGCTCGCTTGGATTTATTTTAGCAAAGCTGTCGGTTAGGTTTTGAATAGGCTGTGTAAGCCAGCGCTGAACTACCAGCGATACAAAAAATGCGATAACAATGGATTGAATCAGCATTAAGATAAATTCTTTTATAAGCGCTGACTGTGCTTGTTGTTCAATAAAGTTATCGTCAGGGTATATGGCGAGTACACCTATAAAAGTGTCTTCTATAAAGGGGTGAACTAATTTAATTAAAACAGCTTCATTTTTTTTGTTAGTAGAGCCTTTTGCAATAAATAAATCCATCTCTCCTTTAGGGTTTACTTCTCCTTCTAGGCTTGCGCCTTGCACTAAGTCGTTACTGAGTAGGCCGTTAATAATTTCTTGGCTTAATTCTTTGTCATTTAAGTAAGCGGCAATAGCGGCTGTTTTTTCCATTGTTTGCGCTAACTGTTGAACAAGTAGGTAATTTGTGTTTTTTTTCTCTTTAAAGCCTGAGTAATAAGAGAGCATAGACGAGACTAAAGACACAACAATAGCAACTAACGCAATTGATATAGCGACGCGTATGTAGAGTTTTTGGCTAATAATTTTAATCAAATGTGTATACCACTTTTACTGCATCTGTAACTTGCGATAGCGGAATGTAGCCAATTGCAAATTGTGATGCTGCTATTTTGTTTATTGCGTCTTCTACCGATGTTGAAGGCGTGGGTGGCTTTGCGCGCCCTGAAAATAAAAGCCTTGCCCAATACGCATTTATTTTTTGCTCGTCTTTATTAACCAGTTTTAAGTAAAAGTCGTTTTTTAATGTCGATTGCGCGGGCAAATCAAGCGGTTTTGAGGTCTCACCGTCAGGGAAAGTTAAATACCTGCCCATGTAAATATCAATAATTTCTCGTTTTGATAATGCGTTAATCGCATTGCTTTTATTAACCACGACTACAAACTCTGTAGATTTAGCATAAAAGCTCATAAAAAGCAGGCACAAGGGCAGCAATGCAGTTATAAAAAAGTTACGAGGGCTCATCATTAAAACACCATACTAGCATTTAGACTAAGTATATGTACTTTGTGGCCCTCATCAACATCTGAAGGGTTGCTAAGACTCCATAAGCCAGCGCCTTGAGGTTTTATATCAAAGCGGTCTAACTGGGCTTTTAATGCTATGCGCTCAGACAGTTGCCATTTTACGCCTACGTTAATTGAGTGTTGGTGAACATTGGTAACTTTAACAGCAGACTGACTGGCAACTGCGAGTTGTTGTATAGGCACTGAAAATTGCTCGGGAGTGCTTGGCGGAAAAGCAGGATCGTTTACTTTTATTACGTCATGTCGGTGTTTAGCCGCTGTAAAACCTGTATAAAATATTGCGTTATCTACACGGTAACCTGCACTAATATAGCCACTAAGAACTGACGGAGCAACTATCCAATCGGATTCTGAAATACCCACCTCAGATTGGATTAGCCAATTGTTGTGATCGTAAGTAAGCCCAAACGCGGCGTATTCTATACTGTTACCTTTGGTGTTAAATTTGTTTGATATTTTTTGCGCTTGCGGCCATATACTTTGTGGTATTGAGTTGAGTGCGGCTAAATACTCATCTAAAGAGGTTAACTTATAGTCACCAAAATCAGATTTAGATAATGAAAAACGCATAGTCCATGCATCTAATGTATAGGTTGCGCTAAAGGTGGTTAAGTTATCAAAATCAATAAAAAAGTCGTTATTATAGGCTTGTAGCTTGGCTGTTGAGCTTCCATATGCGAGCTTTAAACGTAAAAAACCGTCGTTAATTGCTTTGCTGTATTCCACATCTACACCATCGAAATTTCCTGCAATGTTTGCAAACGAGTAGTACGAATGAGGCGGGCGCACCCATAAATAGGCATATCCTACGTAAGGGTATTCCGATAGTAAGTAAAGGTCGCTATTTAACCTGCCTGCACGAATAGCCCAATGACGGGTAGGGCGATAGCGCACAAAGGCGAGCTCTAAAAAATTATCAAAGCTTTTAAAGGCATGATCTTGAATAACTACTTGAAACACAGAGTCCCAATTTTTTGAGAGTGATATATTAGCCTGCCCACCTAAAATTGAATCTCGCGTTGCTGAAAAACCAGATTCGTTGACATTTGAATAACTCGATGCAAAGCCAATATCTGAATCGTCCGTGTAGCTGAGTGTTAAGGATGCAAAACCACTAAATTGCACGTCTGTGTCGTTTGCATAGGTTTTATTAGCAGCAGAAATTGCCAATATTGCTATGGCAATTGTACCTCGGAGCAACATGTTAGCTCGTATTTTTATAATGTAGATAGTAAAAAGATAGCACAATTTATTAAATTACCAACTTAAGCATTACAGTGGCTTATCAATTGAATACAAAAACATAACATCCCCTTAAATTTTGTACTTTGTTAAGCGAAGTACTGGGACATAAGAAAAGCAAGACGGAAAATTTGTGTTATCTATTGTTATAAGTGGCGACAATATAGATTATGAATAGGGCGGTTTTTTGATATTACTAAACTTAAAACGTGTTGGTTACTGGATGAGCTTTATTTTTATAAGGCTGCTTAAATTTGGCAGCCTTATATATTTAAAACGTTAAAAGCGCTTACTTAAAATGGTGCGTAGCCATCATTTGGTTTGTTAGGGTTAGTCCAGCGCTGTTTAGCATCAACAGGAATGCGTGGTGCACCTTGTGCTGGTAATCGACCGCGCTCCCCATACAGCCACAATACAAAGTTAGTTCGCNTCGCCACTGGTAATAGGCTTGGCTGCGTGTGCAATATTGCCTCGATGTAACATGGCAGTACCAGGCTTAAAGGTAAGTGATTTAATGTCACCTGTGTACGGGTGATAAAAGTCCACTTGTGACCCTGTAAACTCTTCGCCTGGTAAATTTAGGTTAATGTTAAGCGTTACAGCTGATGCGTCGGTATGTGGGCGAATTGATGAATCTGTATTTGGCTCATAATAAATTGAAAAGCCAAATGTTTGTGTATCAAACCCCATAACTTCCGGGAACAGCATACGTGAAATAGGGCGCATATAAGTGTTTAGTATTTCGTTATAAAATGCTTGAAAGCTTGGCGCGGCTAAATAACCTTCTGATCGGCTATCAAGCATGGCACCACGGCGATTTAACACTATGCCGTATGGCGGGCGCATAGGAATTTGCGAATTCCATACTTGTTCTAAATATCCGCGTAATACAGCTAGGCGCTCAGGATCAAAAAATTGAAATTGAAACACATCAGGCGCTACTTCGTGTAATAACGCTTTTACGGCTAGCTCTTTTGATGGATCTTCCCATGCTTGCTTTACTGCTTCGCGTAGGTTTTTATCAAGTAGTGTGTCGTCAAGTGTAAACGTTGAGCTATCTATTGATGTTGCTTCCCATTCGCTCCACGCGTTTGTAATTAGGTCAGTGTTGTTTATCCAAAAGTTTTGTACTGCTGGTTCACGGTGAAGCATGGCTTGTCGTGTTGGTAACTCTAGAGCACGCGCTAGTTGTAATTGGTTGGCAAACATTTTGTGTAACTCCAGCTGTTAAATTTTGTTTATATCAATCTAGGAGTGCAATTTATTGTATTTGATTTAGTAGATAAACAGCCTGCTTTAGGAAACAGAATATACTATTTATTGATAATGAAGGTTCGTATACTTTTTGAAGCAGAGAAAGCTAGCTTTGTAGATAAGCAAAAGGCTGCACAATACGCAGCCTTTTGTTGGTGTAATTTAGTTGCTTAATAAATACTAGTGAGTTGCTCTTTCGCCCCAAATTTCTTCTAGGCGGCTGTCGCGACCACAACGCCAACGATAGGTGTTGTATCGGATTGGATTGTTTTTGTAATAATCTTGATGAAAGCTTTCCCTCCCTTTTATAGGGTAAAAGGTGCTTGCGTTTAGTATAGGTGTAACCACAGTTTGATTAGGGAACTCGGCAACTACTGCTGCTTTTGTTTTTTCGGCTAATTTACGTTGTTCGTCGTTTTGTACAAATATAGCGCTTAAGTAACTAGGGCCTTTATCACAAAATTGGCCTTTGGCATCAAAGGGATCGATATTTACCCAGTAATGATCAAGTATGCCCTGATAGCTTACTATGGCCGGATCGTATGTGATTTCTACGGCCTCGTAATGGCCTTTATGATTACCATTGTATGTCGGGTTTNCCGCCAGTAAAGCCCGATATTACATCGGTTACGCCTTCTAGCTTTTCAAAGTCACTTTCCATACACCAAAAACAACCTCCAGCTAGAACGGCTTTTTCGGTTTTAGCTGCATGGGAGAATGTACTAAACAAAATAACGGCAGATGTTAATGCAAGCGTAAGTGATTTTTTCATAAAATTATCCATCTGTACTGTGAGTTTATAAATACTTATAAAGTTAGACCCGCTAAGTGCTAATACAATTTCATTGTAGAGTGCTGACTAATTTATCTATGGTGAAAAATATTGTGCTTTGACAAGTTTTATAGGGATAAGGCTAGTAACAAGATCACTATTTAAGTTAGTAGCATGGTTTAATTGGATTAGCCAAGTATGCGTTATTTAATGGGGTGTTGAATTATGCTTACGTGTTCATTAAAGTGACAACATTCGTGATATAAATTAGCAGGTGATAAATGAACCAGTTAACAGAAACATCAATAAGCTGCCCTTATTGTGGAGAAAGTATAGAAGTATTACTTGATGCAGCAGATATTGATGAGCAATACATAGAAGACTGCCAAGTGTGCTGTAAGCCTATTTCGTTTGTGGTATTTGAAAATGATGACGAGCTAAACGTTAATGTTTACAGCGAAGACGATGCATTTTAATTCGTTGATTAGATAGTAGGCTGCAAAATTGCAGCCTTTTTACTGTGTATGTGTTTGGTTAGCTATTTTGCTCACGCGCTAATTGGTTAGGAAGAAGTTCTTCTACTATTTCGCGTGCTGGAAGCGTATAGCGTGTGCCGTCAAACATTACTGAGGTAAACTCGTTAATATTAGTAATGCCTGTTAAGGTCCAGCCTTCGCCGCGCTTTGGGCAATATACTGTGGTAGTGGGTTGTATTACTTTAAAATCGTCACTCATTACGTTCTCTTACTCTTTTTGCTTTAAAGATAATGCTTGTTAATAGGGTATGGTAAGTTAATAATGCGTGCCCATAAAGAGCTAATTTAAATAACCACTTAAATAAAATGTTTAACACCACAAAGCTTGAGCGCGTTACGCTGCGTTTAGTTACCCACAAACACGCAGCGTGTTTATTTAATATTTTAAATCACCCGCACGTGTCAGAATTTAACGACTACGAAACACCACTTAGCAAAACGCAAATCAAACAATTAATACAAGATGATATTAGTGCATATTACGAAGGTGAAGTAATTCGAGTTGCAATTGAACATAATATATCTGGAAAGTTAATGGGTACTTGTGGGCTTTATAATTTAACCCCGTGTAAAAGTAGTGCGTTTATAGGATTTGAGCTGCATCCTGACTTTTGGGATAAAGGTGTAATGTTTGAAGTAGTCACCGGTTTTATTGAAACGCTACTTAAGGAAATTGCGCTTAAACATTTATCGGCTGAGGTGAGTGCACACAATGCACGTTCCCATAATTTACTTATTAAGTTAGGTTTTAGTTTAAGAGAAAATTCTATTTGGCATAAATCACTTTAACGAAAGACGGCAATTATAAGTGCTTATCTTTTTTCAATCCTGAAAGGTCAACGCCTTCAAGTGTAAATAAAATACAAAAAATAACGGCTTTCTATTATAGTTAAGCGTAAGCAAATGAATTTGTTACCCGTGTTTTATTAAATATTTACGCTTAACAAGGATTTTATATGCTAGAAAAACTATCTCAAGATGCGCTTGTTATTTGGGCTACCATTGACCCAATAGGCACTATGGCGCTGTTTGCTGCGCTTACTTCTCATTTAACAGATCAACAACGTCGTAAAACAGCCTTTAAAACGGTGCTTTATGCTGGTTGCGTACTATTGGGTTCTATTTTAATAGGGCAGCTAATACTTAATGCGATGGGAATTAGGTTGGTGTCGTTTCAGTTAGGGGGTGGAATTATATTGTTTTTGTTTGGCCTGCAAATGATATTTGGAAACGATTCTAACAAAGCTAAACAAGACCCTGATCACGATATAGCAGTGTTTCCGCTAGCTATACCCGCAACGGCGACCCCAGGCGCTATTTTGGCGGTGATACTACTTACCGACAACCACATACACCCAATTACTACTCAAATAGGCACAGCGCTTGTTACACTTGGTGTGTTGGGTATTACTTTAATACTGTTGCTGCTTTCGGGTAAAATAATTAAGCTTATTGGTACTGGCGGCGCGTCTATTTTAACGCGTGTGATGGGGATGATTTTAGCCGCATTTTCGGTTGAGCTTATTATGACCGCGCTTGAAATAAAACAATGGGTTAAGCTCGATTAAATAAATCCTAAACATTTAAAGGAATGCCGCATGGCAATAAAAATAACAAAACACTATTTTATTAATTTAAGTTTAGCCGTAGTCATTTTTGCTATCAGTATTTTAGCCATACGTTATTACAACCATTATGTATCGGCCTATACAGACGTAACAATTAACTCAAGCGTGCTTAACGAGTCGCGCAAAGTGTTTATAAGATTACCCGCTAATTACAATCCTAAAAAAGCGTATCCGTTAATTATTAAAACCGATGGTAACTTTAATTTAGACACATGGGACAAAGCACTTACAAAGCAAGCTAAAAGCGAAAAAGGGGATAAGGCTATATTGGTGTCTATTCCTAATTTGTTTTTTACAGATACACGTAATCGCGATTTAGTGCCTCCTTATGCTCGCCAAGATGTAAATACACAAGCGCGCCCAGAGGGCGAAACACTTATAGAGCCTAATGGTGAAGCCGACAAGTTTTTAGCGTTTATTGAAACTGAGTTATTCCCGTATTTATCGGCAAAATATAAGCTTAGTAATAACCGTGTATTAAGTGGTTTTTCGGCAGGTGGTAGCTTTGTACTTTATACACTGCATACAAAGCCTGAACTGTTTAATGGCTACTTTGCATTTAGCCCAGCGGCTTGGTATGACGACATGACAGTGGTTAATAATGTAGAAGCGTTTTTAACTACTCAAGCTAACAAAGTTAAGGCGCCTACTTATTTATATCTTTCGGTGGGCGGGGCAGAGCATCCGCTAATGTTAAAAGCGTTTAGTAATTTAGAGGCCGCTTTATCAACCAATCCTAACAATAACCTTGTGTGGCAAAGTGATATAAACAAAGGTGCTGAGCATTCAGATAATCCATCAATTAGTGTGGCTAAGGCATTAGCTGGTTATAGTACGTTTATTAAAAAGTAAGATAGATTGGTTTAAGTGATAACTGTATATACATACAGTTATCGTTGTTTTATCTATTTATGATAACGAATCAACTTTATAACACTTTACTTAGTTCAATATTATTAACGACTTACAAAGAAAGGTAGGTTTAAATTATTTTTTCACAGCAATCACATGTACTGTTCTTATATACAGTACATGACTATTGAATTAGAATACCGTCAGTACCCATGAGCATATACCACACCTATATGTGACTGCTTTTAAGCAGCCTTAGGTATTTGTGATCAGTAAAAAGCAGTGTCAGTACTTTGCAATTTCAATATAGTTTCACCTTCTTTTTATACTCTTAATGCAGTTAATATAAGTTGGCTGGTGGCTTTACAGCAAAAGAACACATCATACTAAATATTTCTATAACGTTAAACTTAGCAATAAAGTCAAATTATAAAAAGTAATCAAGGAGGTAGTCAAAATAATAAAGCCTGCGATAACTACATCCACTAAAATTATAAATGCCGAGTGTGGACTATGAGTGATTAATTAAAGTTTTCCTCGCTCATTGTAATGAGCAGCAAAATGGTAAACGTAAAAAATAGGGGCATCGTGAATGGTGCTATTACAAATTAAAAAAGCAGATACCAATGCGGCTGTTAATGCCTTTTTTGAAATAGCCTTAAATGCAAAATCGAGTATTGAAAAAAGTATGGAAAAATAAAAAAAGCCCAGTTAAAAGGGCTAAAAGGGTTGTGCTTAGGGAAGTTGTAGTCGTTTTATAAACTTATATTTAAAACTTATATCTAAAACCAAATGCTATACCGTCATCTTCCGACTGCTCCATTTGTGCTTGTTGCTCTTTGTTATCGCTTTCAAAGTCGCTAAAGTCTTTACGCGCTTCTACGTAGGCAATAGTGTCTTCGTCAATTAAGTAGTGAAGGCCAATAACAGCAAACTGACGCTTAAATACATCGTCTGGGTCGGCGTTAAAGTTTGGCTGAATTACGTAATCATCACCAGCATCAAACACGTTGTAGGCAATAAAAGGGCGAAAATCGTTATCAAAGCGGTAAGATGCAAATGTTTCTACACCGATTGCGTCTTTAATTAAGCGACCAATGTTATCTGTGTCGTGGTTTTTGTTTTTATTTACGTTGGCTGCAACGTATAGGCCGGGCTCATCAATGTTGCCCCACATAATACCTGCACCATAAATTAAATCTTCAACATTGCGAGTAGAACCATCGCCAAACGTTAAATCAAACTCACCACGGTTAACACCTGCTGTAAGTGTTAGCATGTTAGTTGGGGTATAAGTTACAGACGCACCAAATGTGTAATTAAATTCAACTTCTTGGGCTGCACTATCGCCAGAGTTCCAAATTGCTTCACATTCTTCTTCTGAAATGTCGGTTACGTCACAGGTATAAAATTCGCTGTTTTTAAGCTGTGCTTGTACTGCAAAACTAAAATCGTTATAGCTATTGCGGTACTGCACTAATTTATCTCCACGGCCAGTGCCATTAACAGCGCCATCGTCTTTGTTATAGGTGTAAACACCAGCCGCATTACCATCCCATACAAAGCTATTATTTGTGCCGTAAACTACGTCGTACCATGCACCCCATTGTTTACCAATAGTTAGTTGCCCGTACTTTTCATGCGAAAGCCCTGCGTAACCTAAACGGTTATACAAAAACTCATCCTGGATAGACTCAAAACGATTGTTATAAATAATATCGCTGCTGCCAACAGGGTTTACACCCCATTCTACGAGTGCGAGTGCGGTCCAGTCTTTCTTAAGCTTTCGGGTAAATCCAAAGTTAATGCGCGAAGTACCGTTAACAACCTAAGGGATCCCCAAAAATAATTATTAAATTTCAATCACATCACTCACATCCATATTTTTCCAATCGAGTTGCACTACCACCTGTACGAAATAGGCTAGCCCTTCCAAGTAATCTCGCCGCCGCAGCTTAATGGACTGTTTTTTGAAGTATCGCAACCCAACAAATGCCCATGACACTACTCGCCTGTTTTTGCTTGAGTTAGCTTGAAAAGCCCCTGTCTTTCCTGCTTTGTCTATCACAGCACCCAGCATCATTGAGAACCAATGAGCCAATGTTGCGAGCAGTAAAAGTATGTCTAATCGATAGAGTTTGTTCGTTCTGTGCAGATCTGAGCCTAAGCCGAACCTAACACTTTTTTGGTCTCGAAACCCTGCCTCTATCTGCATTCTCATTCCATATAGCTTGAGCACCTTTTCGAGAAAGTGGTGTCTTTTTGGAAGAGAAGAAACGAGTAGCCAAGGCTCCTTATAACCGCGTTTTTTATCTCTTTTTAATAACTTATGTCCCTTGCCAACCAACACTGCATGAGTTTGATATTTTGCACTTTTGGTCAGCTCGGTCGCGCCAAGATACTGGCTCTTACGCTGATTGTTCTTGAATAGTGACTGGCATGGAATAAACTCATCGCTGTCCTGCGTTTTCAAATGTGCCGTACCACGAACCCGACTAATATAATGCCAGCCATTGTTCCGCACGGCTTTGAGCCAGGGGACTTTAAAGCCCGCATCCGTCACAATCACGGGGCGGCAATCACTCGGCAAGATCAGTTTGAGCATCTTTAAAAACCGTTTTTGCACTTTTGGGCAATGATATTGAAAGCTGAATGCACTTTCCTGATACAGGGTTAAAGAGCGACCTTCACTGACAATGCTGGCACGCAGAATACAGTATTTGGTTTGTGTATCAGCATGGCTCCAATCGACCAAAATGACGGGATGCTTTTCAGTGACCACAAAACGGGTTAAGCGAACATAAACCGATATCGATTCACGCAAAAGCTCATTGTTACTGAGTAGTCGGTCAATACGTTTAATATCATGTTTTTCAGTTGTTTTTGAATCCAAATTGCGGCCGATAGACGTCAAGGTGCATTGCTGACAGTGCAAAAGAGATTTAACGGCAGCGACTAGAGTATTAAATCTGGCTTTATGAATAGAGTTAGGGGTGACAGCGCGGAGCATATTGTGCAAAATAGTAGACGCATTCATGGTGTTTAGTTCTGTTGTTTTTAAGCGATTCATAAGATCACAAAACACCATGAATGTTCCCTCACTACCCACATTTTTTAATACTGTTAGTTCATTGATATGTAAAGGCTAATTCTGGGGATACTTTAG
>NZ_AUTL01000096.1:0-2401 GCF_000498015.1 Pseudoalteromonas sp. TAE79 | reverse complement strand
CAGCCGATGCCAATATTGCGGCCTATATTGTTGCCACTGGTGAGGTAAGAATCGCACAAAATGTAACGTATCAGGGGTCAATTACATCGGCTACTCAAATTATTACCGAAGGGAGCTCAACGTTTGACGCTCTACCAGTACCCGAAAGTATCCCTGGTTTTTGTGGCATTTATACACCAGAAACACTGGATCATTATCGTTTAACAATAAGCGATAACAATGCTCTAACGTGTGAAGCTAAAGAGATGACACTCACAGCCTGTGCAAATGACGCCTGCGATTTATTATTCGCAGAGCCGTCTAGTTTAAACCTTTCTCCAGATAATAGTGGTCAGCAAAGTTGGGTTACGGGGGAGAATATTAATTTTACAGGATCCGCGGTTGTCGAATTTGCTAAACGCACCACAGGCAGTGTTACATTTGGATACAACACTGCAGAGCCTTCTGCACCTCTTCGTTGTTATATTGCAGGTAATAATGTTGGATTAAGCGGCTGTAAAGTTACGTTTTCTGATGCTGGATTTATTTTTAATAATGATACTGATGGAAATACTACAATTCCTACTCAGTTATCAGCAAAGCCTTCAAATACTGGATTTAATGCAAAAGCGTTATCTATCCAGGCGGTAAAAACAAATACCACTACGGGCGTATGCGAAGCTGCATTTCCCGCTGGTGGCGATGTAAGCTTAGATTTATCGTATACATGCAGCGAGGGTGCAAGTTGCTCTGATACGGTTTCACTTAGTAATAACAATAATACCTTTGCGGTAGAGCAAGCTTCTAAATCGTTCATACTAAACTTTGATAGTGAGTCTAAAGCTCCGATTGTTATAAATTATCCCGATGCAGGAAAGTTGAGTTTAAATGTAAATACCAATTTAATTTTAGACCCAGTCACTAATTTATCAGTAAATTTAACGGGGAGTTCAAATGAGTATGTTGTAAAGCCATTTGGATTAGCGATGGAAGTTGCAAGTGATGGTTATGCAGCAGATGCCAATGGGAGTTTATTTAGATTAACTGGCGAAGCATTTGATTTAAAGATGAATGCGGTGCAATGCTAAGGGATCCCCAAAAATAATTATTAAATTTCAATCACATCACTCACATCCATATTTTTCCAATCGAGTTGCACTACCACCTGTACGAAATAGGCTAGCCCTTCCAAGTAATCTCGCCGCCGCAGCTTAATGGACTGTTTTTTGAAGTATCGCAACCCAACAAATGCCCATGACACTACTCGCCTGTTTTTGCTTGAGTTAGCTTGAAAAGCCCCTGTCTTTCCTGCTTTGTCTATCACAGCACCCAGCATCATTGAGAACCAATGAGCCAATGTTGCGAGCAGTAAAAGTATGTCTAATCGATAGAGTTTGTTCGTTCTGTGCAGATCTGAGCCTAAGCCGAACCTAACACTTTTTTGGTCTCGAAACCCTGCCTCTATCTGCATTCTCATTCCATATAGCTTGAGCACCTTTTCGAGAAAGTGGTGTCTTTTTGGAAGAGAAGAAACGAGTAGCCAAGGCTCCTTATAACCGCGTTTTTTATCTCTTTTTAATAACTTATGTCCCTTGCCAACCAACACTGCATGAGTTTGATATTTTGCACTTTTGGTCAGCTCGGTCGCGCCAAGATACTGGCTCTTACGCTGATTGTTCTTGAATAGTGACTGGCATGGAATAAACTCATCGCTGTCCTGCGTTTTCAAATGTGCCGTACCACGAACCCGACTAATATAATGCCAGCCATTGTTCCGCACGGCTTTGAGCCAGGGGACTTTAAAGCCCGCATCCGTCACAATCACGGGGCGGCAATCACTCGGCAAGATCAGTTTGAGCATCTTTAAAAACCGTTTTTGCACTTTTGGGCAATGATATTGAAAGCTGAATGCACTTTCCTGATACAGGGTTAAAGAGCGACCTTCACTGACAATGCTGGCACGCAGAATACAGTATTTGGTTTGTGTATCAGCATGGCTCCAATCGACCAAAATGACGGGATGCTTTTCAGTGACCACAAAACGGGTTAAGCGAACATAAACCGATATCGATTCACGCAAAAGCTCATTGTTACTGAGTAGTCGGTCAATACGTTTAATATCATGTTTTTCAGTTGTTTTTGAATCCAAATTGCGGCCGATAGACGTCAAGGTGCATTGCTGACAGTGCAAAAGAGATTTAACGGCAGCGACTAGAGTATTAAATCTGGCTTTATGAATAGAGTTAGGGGTGACAGCGCGGAGCATATTGTGCAAAATAGTAGACGCATTCATGGTGTTTAGTTCTGTTGTTTTTAAGCGATTCATAAGATCACAAAACACCATGAATGTTCCCTCACTACCCACATTTTTTAATACTGTTAGTTCATTGATATGTAAAGGCTAATTCTGGGGATACTTTAG
>NZ_AUTL01000095.1:0-16672 GCF_000498015.1 Pseudoalteromonas sp. TAE79 | reverse complement strand
GTGCGCGGTTTTGTAAATTATTTTAGTATAGCCAATTGTAAGCGAGAGCTAAAAGCCTTGGCAGGTTGGATCAGACGAAGACTAAGGGCAATACAGCTGAGGTTGTGGAAGAAGCCATCAAGGCTACATCGACGACTAAAGCAGTTAGGGAAAAAGCCACCGTTTAAGTTCATAAAGATGAACTCGTGGCGTAACTCACTAAGCCCTTTATCTTGTGTATCGATGCCAAACCAATGGTTTGAGGAGCTTGGTTTATATCCAATAGAAAAAGTGAATACGGGATGGCTTGCTTTATCAGCGTTTAGGAAATAAGTTGATAAAATGTGAAGGGTACAGGAGCCGTATACGAGGTCCGTACGTACGGTTCTGTGAGAGGGATGAGGCATAAGCCTCACCCTACTCGATGTAATAAACTAATTTTTTAAAATTTATTTATTACGGTTTTCTTTAGCAAATGCACGTATTTTACGCTTTTGCGACAATGTTACTTTATTAACACGACCAGCAAATGGGTTTTCACCTTCTCTAAATTCAATTTTGATTGGGGTGCCCATAATTTTAAGCGCTTTACGGTAGTAGTTCATCAGGTAGCGTTTATAACTATCTGGTAAATCATGAACTTGGTTACCGTGAATTACAATACGTGGTGGGTTATAACCACCGGCATGCGCATATTTAAGCTTAACACGGCGACCACGAACAAGTGGCGGTTGGTGATCGGCTTGAGCCATGTCCATAATTCGGCGCAGCATTGCTGTACTTATACGTTTAGTTGCCGACTCGTAAGCTTCGTCAACAGATTCGAATAAATGACCAACACCTGTACCGTGTAATGCAGATATAAAGTGTAGGCGTGCAAAGTCTATAAAACCTAAACGGCGATCGAGTTCTGTTTTAATACGGTCTTTAACGTAGTCGTCTAGGCCATCCCATTTGTTCACGGCGATAACCAATGAACGACCAGAGTTAAGCGCAAAACCAAGTAAGCTTAAATCTTGATCAGAAATACCATCACGCGCATCAACAACAAGTAAAACCACGTTACAATCTTCGATTGCTTGTAGTGTTTTAATTACTGAGAACTTTTCAACTACGTCACTGACTTTTTTACGTTTACGAACACCTGCGGTGTCAATTAACACATACTCTTTGTCGTTACGCGTCATTGGAATGTAAATAGAATCGCGTGTTGTACCTGGCATATCATATACAATTACACGATCTTCACCCAATATGCGGTTTGTAAGTGTTGACTTACCAACGTTAGGGCGACCAATAATAGCAAGCTTTACAGGTTTGTCTGCAAATGCCTGGTGATCGGTATCGCTGTCTTCATCTTCTTCGTAAAGATTAATAAGCTCTTCGTCATCGCCTGTTACGTCTTCGTCTTGTGCAGCTAATTCAGCGATAAGCGGCTGAAGTGTTTGCTCAAGTAATAACGTAATACCACGGCCATGCGATGCAGCAATATGATGAATTTCACCTAATGATAATTGGTAAAATTCAGCACAGTTTGAATCTGCATCAATACCATCGGTTTTATTGGCAACAACAAAACACTTTTTATCTTGTTTACGCAAGTGATTAGCAATGGCTTGGTCAGCTACGGTCATACCTACACGAGCATCTACTAAAAACAGAACAATGTCAGCTTCTTCAATAGCTAGCAGAGATTGATCTGCCATTTCGATTTCGATGCCTTCTTCTGAGCCATCAATACCGCCCGTGTCTACCACGATAAATTCATAGCCATCGTAACTAGCTTGGCCATATTTTCTATCTCGTGTTAAACCTGGAAAATCGGCTACGAGTGCATCACGAGTACGTGTTAAACGGTTAAATAATGTGGATTTGCCCACATTGGGTCGCCCAACTAGAGCGATCACGGGAAGCATAAACTACCTCTTTAAAAAACAACAAAAGGCTTCGCAGTGCGAAGCCTTAAAAAAACCATATGACTATTAGTAACTTAGTTTGGTATTTTTACCATACTAACTTCACCATCACGGGTGTATAAAATTAGCTTATCGTCGGCAACAACTGGCTCAACAAAAAAGCCCGAGCTGTCAAAGTCTTCACGAGATACTAGCTCGCCAGTTTCTTTATTTAGCCAATGTAGGTTACCTTCTTGGTCGCCTAAAGCTAAGTGGCTACCTGCAACTGCAGGGCCTGTTAGGTACCAACCGCGTAGAGCGGGTTGGCTCCAACGTTCAATACCTGAATTTTTATCTAATGCGTAAATAACACCATCGCTATCTACTAAATAAATTGTTTGTGCATCCATCGCAATTTCGCGGTAGCTGCTGTACTCGCGTTTCCATACAACATTGCCAGAGCGAATATCTACAGCGGCTAAGTTGCCGTTGTAAGCTATAGCGTAAGCGTATGGACCGCTAATAAGTGGTTGAGTGTCTACGTCAACTAGGCGTTCAAATTCTGATGCGCCTTTAGCAACCGCAATTTCTGCGCTCCATGCTGAGTAACCACTGTCTGAAATTAATACGCTTAGCTTGCCTGTTTCAAGGCCTACTAATACACCACCGTTAGCAACGGTTGGCGAGCTTTGTCCGCGTAATGTTAGTGGTGGAACTTCTTGTTCAAAGCTCCAACGCTCTTCGCCTGTATCTGGGTGAAGGGCTAACAATTTACCAGAGCCTAAATTTACAAATATTAAGCCATCGCCTGCTGTTGGTTTAGACAGAGATTCGCCTGGTACGTTTTTACGCCAAACTTCTTCACCAGTTTCGCGATCAAGAGCAATAATAAAGCCGTGTTCAGAACCAATATAAATTTTACCATAGGCTTGCAAAATACCACCTGATAATTTTGCATTACCGTTGTCAGCCCAAGGCCAAAACGATAAATCTTGGCGTACATCGGTTTCCCATTTTGTATCGCCATTATCAAGCGAAAGCGCTTCTACTTGGCCTTCGCGGCTAGCAACATACACAGTATCTTTGTAAACTGCGGGTGTTAAACGAGAAAAATAATGCTCTACGCCATCACCTACAGATTCTTGCCAAACAACGTCAGTTTCAAATTGGTTTACAATTTCAGGAAGTACTAGTTCATCTTCATCATCACTTGATGAACAACCCATCAATGTTGCCATACATAGGGCAAGGGCTGCTGTTGTAAATTTTTTCATGCCTAAAACCTTATGCCGCTGGGCTAGTTACTGCTAGGTCATCTAACTTAATTTGTAATAGTGGGTTACTTGTTAATCCACCCGCATCTATTGCTGCTTGGTATGCAGTACGTGCTTGATCTTTATTACCTTGCTCAGTGTAAATATCGCCTTTAAGCTCGGCCACGTTTGCATTGAACGCTTCAGGTAATGGTGCATTTAATGTTGTTAATGCATCGTCATATTTAGTTTGCGCAATTTGAACACGTGCTAAACGTGTAATCGCAATTGCTTTTAATTCTGTATTTGGCGTATTAGACACAACCCAGCTTAGCTTTTCGCTTGCTACGTCTAGTTTTTTCGCTTCTACTGCGTCTTTTGCAGCAACGAATGCAGCAAGTGTTGCGTAGTTTGTGTCTTTATTTTCGCTAATAAACGCATCAGCTGAAGATAATACATCGTCGCTTTCAACAAGCGCTGTATATGAATCTGATGCTTTTTCAGCGGTAGTAATTTGGTTTTGGTTATATGCTTTCCAGCCATATAAGCCACCTAGGCCAACAAGTATACCTAGCGCAAGTGAAATGCCGTTTTCACGGAAAAAGCGTTTAATGGCTTCTGCTTGTTGTTCTTCTGTTGAATAAATATCCATTCTTACCTCTAATGTTCGCTTAGCCGTTAATAAGCTCAGCTAATAGCGCTTTAGCTTGTTCTAATTCTAATGTGACTTGTTCTTTACGCTCGCGTAAATACTTGATGGTCACAACGCCTTTTTCTAATTCATCTTCACCAATAATCACTGCAACAAGTGCATCGCTTTTATCAGCACGTTTTAATTGTTTTTTAAAGTTGCCGCCGCCCGCATGTACCATAACGCGTAAACCCGGTACGTCTTTACGTAGCTGCGCTGCAATTGCAGGAGCTTGAATGCTTGCTTTGTCGCCCATTGCTGCTAAATATACATCAGCATTACGACGAATGTCACCTACACACTCAAGTGCTTGTAGTAATAATACTAAGCGCTCTAGACCCATTGCAAAACCAACTGCTGGCGTTGCTTTGCCGCCAAGTTGTTCAACTAAGCCATCGTAACGTCCGCCAGCACATACAGTGCCTTGTGCACCTAAACTGTCGGTTACCCATTCAAATACAGTGCGGTTGTAGTAGTCTAAACCACGTACTAACTTTTCATTAACCGTATATGAGACGCCAGCAGCGTCTAAACGTTCACATAAATTTGCAAAATGTTCTTTTGATTCAGCATCTAAGTTTTCAGACAATTTAGGTGCATCAGTTAAAATTGCTTGTACGTCTGGGTTTTTGCTATCAAGTACGCGTAATGGGTTTGAATACATACGACGTTTTGAGTCTTCATCAAGCACATCAATGTGTTGCTCAAGGTAGGCTACTAACGCATCACGGTAATCTGCACGCGCTTCGTTAGACCCTAAAGAATTTAGCTCCAAACGAACGTGTTCAGTAATACCAAAAGCTTCCCATAGTTGCGCTGTTAATAAAATAACTTCTGCGTCTATATCTGCTGTAGCAATACCAAATGTTTCTAAACCAAATTGGTGAAACTGACGGTAACGACCTTTTTGCGGACGCTCGTGACGAAACATTGGACCCATGTACCAAAGGCGTTGTTCTTGATTATATAGTAAGCCATTTTGGTTGCCAGCACGTACGCATACTGCGGTGCCTTCTGGGCGAAGTGTTAATAAGTCACCATTGCGATCGGCAAAGGTGTACATTTCTTTTTCTACTATATCGGTAACTTCACCAATAGAGCGTTTAAATAAGTCGGTTGATTCTACAATAGGAAAACGAATTTCTTGATAACCGAACGATGCTACTGTCTCGCGTAAAATGTTTTCTACTTTCTGCCAAACTTGTGTATCGCCCGGCAGACAATCGTTCATACCGCGAACTGCCTGAATTTGTTTTGCCACTGATAAATCCTAAATGCTGTTTTTTTTGTGTAATGAAAAATGCTTACACAACAAGAATGCTAAAAATTGACCCGCTATTATAGCGTTCTGATTATAAAGGTAAACGCCAAACACCGCTGTTTGGCGCTTTATGCGGTATTTATTCGACTATTTTTATGTCAATCGGTGTTTGGCTCTGCTTTTTCTCTATAAAGTCGCGTACATAACCCTCGAGTTGTTCAACAATATTGTTGTTATCGATACGCGCTTTTTGGCGTTCGCCATTAATATATAAGCCAGAACGACGATTTGCACCGGCAAGTCCTATATCACTAACTAGTGCTTCACCTGGGCCATTAACAACACAGCCAATTACCGAAACCGATACCGGTTCAATAATATCCTCTAAACGCTCTTCAAGTTGGTTCATGGTGCTTACTACATCAAACTCTTGACGTGAGCAGCTAGGGCAAGCAATAAAGTTAATACCGCGAGCCCGAATGCGTAGCGATTTTAAAATATCAAAGCCGACTTTAATTTCTTGAACAGGATCGGCAGCAAGCGACACTCGCAGTGTATCGCCAATACCTTCGGCAAGTAGCATACCTAGACCTACTGCTGATTTAACAGAACCTGAGCGCATGCCGCCCGCTTCGGTAATACCTAAGTGCAGTGGTTGGTCTATTTCTTTAGCTAGTAAGCGATACGCACCTACCGCTAAAAATACGTCTGATGCTTTTACCGATATTTTAAATTGGTCAAAATCAAGGCGGCGCAATATATCTACATGGCGCATAGCTGATTCTAATAAGGCTTCTGGTGTTGGTTCGCCGTATTTTTCTTGCAAGTCGCGCTCTAGTGAACCGCCATTTACACCAATACGAATAGGAATGTTATGCTCGCGTGCAGAATCGACCACGGCTCTTATACGCTCTTCGCTACCTATATTACCTGGGTTTATACGCAGGCAATCAACGCCGTATTTTGCCACTTTTAAGGCTATACGGTAATCAAAGTGAATATCGGCTACTAGCGGAATAGTCACTTGTTCTTTAATACTTTTAAACGCTTCTGCAGCGTCCATAGTCGGTACTGATACACGGACAATGTCGGCACCGGCATCTTGTATTGCCTGTATTTGTGCAACAGTTGCATCAACATCCATGGTGTCGGTGTTGGTCATTGATTGCACAGCAATAGGGGCGCCGTCACCAATAGGGACGTTACCTACATTGATACGGGTGGATTTTCTGCGTTTAATTGGAGATTCTGAAAACATAGCGACTACTCTGCTAGTGGTAATGTAAATTTGGCTAAACGGTTTTTAGGAAATGCAGAAACATCTACAGGTTCGCCGTTTAAAGTAATGTCTACAGCGTCATGCTTACCAAGCACAACTGAAAAAGGAGGCGTTCCGCTTACGGTCATAATGTAGCCTGCTTTTTTAACGCCGAATACTATTTTTTCGCCTTCGCCGTCGTAAATTTCAACCCAGCTTTCGCCGTTAAAGTTCATAACAATTGTACTGCTAGCATCTTCTTGGCTTGCGTTGTTAGAGGCAATAGGGGCCGTTTCTGTAACTGCTTCTGCGCTTGTTGATGTTTCACTAGAGGTACTTTGTGATTCTAATAATGATTCATCGTCAATTTCGGCTTGTTGCTGTTGCTCTGAAATACTGGGTTGAGCGGCTTGGCGCTCGCTCATTTTTGAGTTGGCAACGTTTATGTTACTCGTTTGCTCTTCAATTGGGGTGGCGTTTTGCCAAAACCATAAAGCAGATGAGCCAATAACAATCGCTAAAATTAAATAGCTGAAAAACATTAAACGGCTGTCATTAGCTTCTTTTTCTGTTCGACGCGAAAAGCTCTGCATATTAGCGGGCTTTGTTGGCTCCGGTGGTGCTGGCATCATCGCTAATATAGGTGTGCTATCTACTTTTAATTCACGGCAGTAGTTTTTTATATAGCCTTTAACAAAAGTTATTGGGCCTAGTAATATAAATTCATCATTCTCAAGGCGTTTAATTTGCAGCTCAGACAACTTTAACGGTGCAGCGATAGTCGCTATGCTAACGTTTGCTTGTTCTCTGTGATTTTTTAATATTTGGCCTACAGTTGGCTGTTCGCTCTGTGTTTGCGTATTTTCTTCATTCATAATGTGTATGAGTCTGGATCCACTAGTAAAAGTTTGTGCCCTGGTTTTAATGCTATATCAGGACTTAATTTATTCCATCGCATTAATTCATCAATTAATACATGCCGCTGGGTAGCTATATCGTAAAGGGAATCACCAGCTTTAATTTCGTAATAAATATTTGGATCGTTTAGGTATATTTTACTTCCATTCATTACCCGATCCGACTCTTTTAGACCATTCCATTGGAGGAGTTTTTGTAGTTTAACATTGTATCGCACCGAAATGCTAAATAGGTTTTCGCCAACAGCAATTACGTGAAATGGCACGCGTAAAGGCGATACTTTAGGGTTAAGCATGGGAAGCTCTGTTTTTTGTACTGCTTCGTAACTTTTAAATTCAATATCGACATCATTTTGATAGCTGCTATTTTCAAATACTGTTGTATTTTTAGTCGCTTCGTAGAATACCACGTCACTACTATTTTTTTGTGCAGTAACTGCGGGGGCTGAATTACTATAGTTACTAGTTTGCTGCGAATTAAACTGGCCTGTTTTAGGTGCACCAAACGAAATTATTGTTACTTCGTCATCAGCCTTAGTTGCTTGCTTTGCTACTACAGCTGCTTTTTGAGGTTCGTAAGCAGGCTTAGACTTTTCAGGAACTGCTCCTATTGAATCAGCAGAGTCGTGTTCAGTAGTAAGTGCAAGCATAACAGCNCGATGTATCGGTAGGTTTACTTGGCACAACGGCTTTAGAAGTCACTACTTTAGAAACTTCTACTTTTTGAGCTGTTGCTTGTTTTGCTATTACGGCTGTTTTGTCGACTTGCTTAGTGGCCGCATTTTGGGCTGCCTCAACTTGCTCTTCTCTTGCTATAACCGGGTTTACATCTTGGTTATTTACTGTTGCGAGTTTTTTATCTGTTTTTTGCTCATTGTTTGTTACTAAGCTTGTTGAACCGTCTTGTGATGAACGTTTTTTTCTAATTACTTTTATTTTTGGCTTCGAACTAACGTGTGCGCCGCTTTCATCATTTTTTAGTTCTTTTAACTGCGCTTTACGGTATTTTTCTCGCAGTATTTCAAACTCATTAAAACGTGTTCTTTTCTCTTTTAATGCATAGGCTTCGTTGCTGGTTGAGTAAGTTTGTAAAATAGTGCTGGAAATTTTTTCAGCCTCTTCTATTCTGCCCATTCTGTTTTTTACAAGGTAGCTAAGCATTAATGCACGAGAAGATACTCGTCCCGTACTGTCGTAGCGTTTTAAAAGTTCACTGGCTTTGTATAAGTCACTTTTTGCGTAATACAGTGCAGCTAAGCTAATTAACGTAGATGTACGTTGAGAACTGTGATTAAGTGCTTGTTGAAAATAGCTTTCTGCATTTTCAAAATCATCAAACTCAATGGCACATAAGGCTAAATTTTCGTAACTTTCGGCAACGCGAATATAGCTTGGTACTTCAATGGCTTTTAAAAATTGATCTGTAGCACGATCGTATTCATCGATACCACATAAAAACACACCGTAGTTATTAAGGGTATTAGGATCGTCAGGCTTTATTTCGAGTGCTTTTTGGTAGGCTTTATCAGCTAGCGGGTTTTCGCCTACTTGTTGATAGTAATAAGCAAGAGAGTAATGTACTTCAGGTAGGTCAGGAGCAAATGCAGCTGCACGTTCTAAATTGTATTTGGCTTGTGAGTTGTTACCCGTTTTTAAATACTGTAGGGCTAAAGCAATTCGTGTTCGTGCTGCGCCAGTATTGTTAATTTTATTTTCGACGACGGGTTTATTACTGCCGTTATAACTACTTTCGCTAACACAGCCACTTAAGGCAAGTGTGGATAGTGTTATAGCAAGTATAGATCGCATTACCTTATCTCTTTATTTTTAGTCCATGGCGCCTATCTTACCTAAAACCTTTAGTCTTGCATCATTTATTTAAAAATAAACAACTTAACCACCCTACGTGACTAATTCCTGTAGGGTGGCTACAGATTATGCTTGGTGGATATTAACGCTAATCGCGTTATCGTCACGCATTTTCTTTTTAGCTAAACGTTTAGTACGGTCAACTACGTCACCTACTAACTGTCCGCAGGCTGCGTCAATGTCGTCCCCGCGAGTACGACGAACAATACAGGTAACGCCCGCTGCTTGTAATACTTTTGAAAAGCGGTCAATGCGACTATTACTTGAACGCGTATATTCATTCCCCGGAAACGGGTTAAACGGAATAAGGTTGACCTTACAAGGTGTGCCTTTTAACGTTTGCACTAGTGCATGAGCCTGATCGGTGCTGTCGTTAATGCCATTAAGCATAACGTATTCAACTGTGACGTCTTTATTGGCTTTCGAACCATCGATGTAACGACGACACGAGGCTAAAAACTCTTCAATAGGGTACTTTTTATTAACCGGTACTAAAATGTCACGCAGTGCGTTGTCTGGTGCGTGAAGTGAAATAGCAAGTGCTACGTCAATTTTCTCTTTTAATAAATCAAGAGCAGGCACAACCCCTGAAGTACTTAATGTTACGCGGCGCTTAGATAAACCAAAGCCCCAGTCGTCCATCATTAGTTCCATTGCTGGCACTACGTTTTTAAGATTAAGTAAAGGCTCGCCCATACCCATCATTACAACGTTAGTTACAGGGCGCTTTTCGCTATGACCATCAAGGCCTATATCTTTAGCTACACGCCAAACTTGACCAATAATTTCAGATACTTTTAAGTTACGGTTAAAGCCTTGTTGAGCAGTAGAACAAAAAGTACACTCAAGAGCACAACCCACTTGTGATGATACACATAAAGTAGCGCGCTCTTTTTCAGGGATCCATACAGCTTCTACTTCTTGGCCGCCTTCCAAAATAAGTGCGTACTTAATAGTACCGTCGCTTGCTTGTTGGCGAACTGTAATTTCTGGCGCTACAATTTCGCACTCAGCTTTAAGTTTTTCTTTAAGTTTTTTGTTTACGTTACTCATTTCGTCGAAGTTATCTACGCCAAAATGATAAATCCATTTCATCACCTGGTCACTACGAAACGGCTTTTCACCGAACGATGCAAATAGCTCGCGCATTGCATCTCGGTTTAAATCTAATAAGTTAATCTTTTTTTGCTCGGTCATGAAACAACCTCAATCGGTGACGGTGGAGATAAAAATTTACGAGGACGAATTGTACACAATTCACTCACTTTAATCATTAAGTAAAATATCAAAAAATGCACTTATGGATACTTTGCGTAATGACTAAAAAAGGGCCCGAAAGCCCTTTTCATTTTGTTAACGAATTCGAATTAACGAGTACGTGAACAAAGCTCTTCGTCAGCGAAGAAGTACGCGATTTCGCGAGCAGCAGATTCAACAGCATCAGAACCGTGAACAGCGTTTTCGTCGATGCTATCAGCGTAGTCTGCACGTAAAGTGCCAGCTAGTGCTTCAGCAGGGTTAGTAGCACCCATGATTTCACGGTTTTTAAGAACAGCGTTTTCGCCTTCAAGAACTGTAACCATTACTGGACCAGATGTCATGAAAGATACTAAAGCGCCAAAGAAAGGACGTTCGCTATGTTCTGCGTAGAAACCTTCAGCTTTCTCTTGTGAAAGGTGAACCATTTTAGCTGCAACGATTTTAAGGCCAGCAGTTTCGAAACGGTTGTAGATAGCGCCAATGTGGTTTTTAGCAACTGCATCAGGTTTTACGATTGAGAAAGTACGCTCTAAAGCCATCTTTATGCTCCAATAATTTTAAGTAAAAGTGTGAATATTAACGGGCGCGAATTATACGCGTTTTAAGTGAAAAATCCTAATTTTATTAAAAACCAGTTTGATTGCAGTTTTGTGATCTCGATCAAAAGCAAATTGCTAATCGAACTTATACTGCCGCGCTTATAAATTAATTAATCATACAACTGGCTTAAACCCAGTTCGATGTATGGAGCGCACATGTTACCAACTACCTCTTCAACGCCTTTTATTCCTGAATTACTATGCCCCGCAGGCAGTTTAAAAAACATGCGCTACGCTTTTGCTTATGGCGCAGATGCGGTTTATGCAGGGCAGCCTCGCTATAGTTTGCGTGTGCGCAATAACGAGTTTGACCTAGATACTCTGCAAGTAGGAATTAGTGAAGCGCATGCGCAAAATAAAAAGTTTTATGTGGTGTCTAATATTGCACCGCACAACGCTAAAGTTAAATCGTATTTACGTGATATAGAACCGGTTATAGCTATGGGGCCCGATGCGCTAATTATGTCAGACCCTGGTTTAATTATGCTTGTTCGTGAAAAATGGCCTGCTATGCCTATTCACTTGTCGGTGCAAGCAAATGCGGTAAATTACGCGAGTGTACAATTTTGGGCAAAGCAGGGGATTGAACGTGTTATTTTATCACGGGAGCTGTCGCTCGAAGAAATAACTGAAATTCGTGCTTTGTGCCCTAATACTGAGCTTGAAGTATTTGTACATGGTGCGCTTTGTATGGCGTATTCGGGGCGTTGTTTACTCTCTGGTTATATAAATAAGCGCGACCCAAACCAAGGTACATGCACTAATGCATGTCGTTGGGATTACGATGTAAAACCTGGTGTTGAGAACGAAACCGGCGAAATGGTACATAAAATTGATCCCAAACAGGTTATTCCTACACTGGGCGAAGGTGCGCCGAGTAACGATGTATTTATGTTAGAGGAACAAGGTCGCCCTGGAGAGTATATGCCTGCATTTGAGGATGAGCACGGCACGTATATTATGAACTCAAAAGATTTACGCGCTGTGCAATACGTAGAGCAGTTAATAAAAATGGGTGTACATAGTTTAAAAATAGAAGGGCGTACTAAGTCATTTTATTATGTAGCGCGCACAGCACAAGTTTATCGTAAAGCAATAGACGACGCGGCTTCGGGTAAACCATTTGATACTAACTTATTTAAAACACTCGAAAATCTAGCACATCGGGGCTATACCGAAGGCTTTTTAAAACGCCATGCCCATCAAGATTATCAAAACTATGAGTACGGTCATTCTGTATCAACTAAACAGCAATTTGTGGGAGAAGTACTTGGGCGCGACGAAAATGGCTTAGTTGAAATTGACGTTAAAAATAAATTTTGTACAGGCCACTCCTTAGAGCTTATGACACCACAAGGTAACATTACTTTTAGGCTTGAATATATGGAAAACAAAAAGGGTGAAATTATTAGCGATGCTAAGGGCTCTGGTCACATTGTAAAAATCGCACTAGATGAGGGGATTAACTTAGAACACGCTATTTTAATGCGTAACCTTGATGAGCACCAAGATACACGTAATCCATTTAAACAAGCTGTTTAGCTACAGCTGAATATAGTTTTTTCAAAAAACTCGGGGTTATAAAAACCCCGAGTTTGCGAATTTATTTAAAATAATATTAATTATTTTTCAAGTTTCTTTAGCTTATCTCTTCGCTCTTTACGTTTTTGTTTTAATGTTTTGCTTGCATGCTTTTTAGGTTTTTCTTTACTCATTAAAAATAACTCCAATTAAATATATAAAATTAATAAATAAAAATTGAAATAATTTACTCTATATTTCCTCCTTAATATTAATGGCTATTATTTCCCAAAGGTGGGATTCCCCAGCTTCTTTATATTCAATAATATGATTTATTTTATGCCCTAAAAGAGCGACCCCAAGAGGAGAGTGAAATGATACGTCACTAATAAAGTGCCTTCGTTGGCTTGGAGGCACTAAAGTTATGCGGCGCTTAAAACCGGTGGTTATATTTTTAATGACCACCGTGCTATTAATTTGTACATGTGGATTGAATTTTGACCAAGGCCGCTGTGAATACTCGACTTCTTGTAGTAAATACGCAAGCTTCAGCGGTTGTAATAGTACCGCTGCGTCTGTGAAGTCATTTTTAGACAGGAAAGATTTTTTACGCTCGAACAGAAAAGAAAGCACGGACTAATCCCCACAAAAACTAAATCGAATTTAAATATATTAAGGTACAGTGTAACTGCCGAGTGTAAGGGTTACACTCGGCTTAAATTCCGAAGGTGGTATTTGTTTTTAGCAGGTATGTGATTAAAGTAAACATATTGTCCTCTTTGTTTAAATCAATCATATTGAGTTTAAAAATAAAGTCAATTGAGTTTTAGGTTAAAAATATATTGTCGATATAATGACAGTTTAAAACTGTTTTTTATGTTTTTATAAATTCGTTATTTTTCACTGAAGTGTTGTTATTTCTGTGTGTTAGTTGCTCACTATGTGATTGAAGTTAATCGACTAAATTGTTAAGTGCTATTTATGAGATCTATAGTGCCACTTATGCATGTTTATAATATTTATAGATTAAATATACTGGTGTTGTTGTTTATTAAAGTGTAATTGTGTGGCTAGTATTTTATTATGTGAAGCCTAAGCTGCTTATTTTATAGAGTAGAAGCTAGGTATCGGGTAACGCTCTTGTAGTGGCTACGTGTTTTACAGCTGAACCTTTATGTAATAGTTACTCCATTCAACAATGTTAAATAACCACTTTTTATTCGGGTTTATCAAAGTAAATTATAAAGGGTCTCATTTATATGTGGATAATTTTTGCATTACTCGCCACTGTTTTTTTTGGTGCGCGAGGAATAATGTACCAATGGACGTCGCAAAAAAAGATTAATCGTAATCTATTATTATTCGGTGTTTTTTTTGTAGGGTTCATAATTAGCGCGCTAGGTACTGTAATATTTGAACACACATGGTACGGCTGGGCTGACATTACTGTTGGACTCGCTTTAGGTTTTGGATCTTTTGCGGCTAATGGGTTTTTGCACAAAGGGTTTTCGGTTGGGAAAGCGTCTTTAATTAGCATCCTGTCGGGGTTAACGCCTTTATTTGTGCTTTTATTTGCCTTTTTATTATGGCAAGAAACCTTAACTGTTATTCAATTAATCGGCTTTTTTATTATTTTTGGCGGTCTTTATATTATTCGCTATTCCAGCGATATCTCATTAAGTAATTTACAAGGTGCGCAATGGGGATTACTCGCGGCACTGTCCTTTGCGTTTAATGATTTAATGGGTAAGCAATCAACGCTTCTTGAGGCGGATACGTTTGCAACTTTAACGTCTATGTTTGGTTTTGGTAGCTTTCTTTTTGCCGTTAGTTGGTTAGTAAAGCGTAAAAAAATGCTAGCAGAGCAAGGCTCTTCTCAAGCGTATTGGTCTGCCGGTAAAACATTTTCGTGCGGGTTACTTATTGGTTTAACAAATGTAGCTGGCATGGTTGCAATAATATCGGCTTTTGCTATTGGTAATACAGGGTTAGTTTCAGCGATTTCAGGTATGAATATTTTAATTATTTTGTTGTACTCACGCATCATTCTAAAAGAGTCTTTTACACGGCAAGAAGTTATAGGATTAACAACGGCATTTTTAGGTGTAATTGTACTAAGGCTTAGTTTTTAAAAGATGAATTAGCTTAATTACTTTGCTGTAAAAAGCATACACTGCTACCTATTAGTAAAGTGTTGCAGTGTATGCTCTATCAGTAAACGCACTCGATAAGGGATTTGTTTTCTGTCGCGATAAAGCATAGAAAATGGCTGTCCTTTGCTTTGCCAATCAGGAAGAATGCGTTTAAGCATCCCGGCTTTAATAAGTGGTAATGCTATATAATCAGGGATGTAGCTAATACCCACACCAGACTCAACTGCTTGTTTCATCATTTGAATTTCATCAACTTCCAATCGAACATGTGTGTTTGGATTAAAACTGTACTCTTCGCTCGTTTGCTGATTGTTTAATTGCCACGGAACCAACCCAACGCACGTAATTTTTGGGTGCTGCTCTAATTGTTTAGGATGAGTGATGGATTGATAATCATGGTCTGGGTGAGCACAAAGCACATTATGAGTAAGTCTAAGCTCTCTAATAACCCAATAATCAATGGCAGGGTTTCTTACTCTAAATGCTATATCAATCCCTTCTTTTTCAATATCAATAAGGTTATTTGAAAAGCGTAAATCTAGTTGAATATCGGGATACTGCAGTAAAAAATCACAAAAAATAGCACTTAAAAAATGTTTACCCATGTAAATGGGGGCACAGATCCTAATTTTCCCTTTAGGTTGGTCTTTTTCATCACAAAGTGCTTGCTCGATACACCTAAGGGATCCCCAAAAATAATTATTAAATTTCAATCACATCACTCACATCCATATTTTTCCAATCGAGTTGCACTACCACCTGTACGAAATAGGCTAGCCCTTCCAAGTAATCTCGCCGCCGCAGCTTAATGGACTGTTTTTTGAAGTATCGCAACCCAACAAATGCCCATGACACTACTCGCCTGTTTTTGCTTGAGTTAGCTTGAAAAGCCCCTGTCTTTCCTGCTTTGTCTATCACAGCACCCAGCATCATTGAGAACCAATGAGCCAATGTTGCGAGCAGTAAAAGTATGTCTAATCGATAGAGTTTGTTCGTTCTGTGCAGATCTGAGCCTAAGCCGAACCTAACACTTTTTTGGTCTCGAAACCCTGCCTCTATCTGCATTCTCATTCCATATAGCTTGAGCACCTTTTCGAGAAAGTGGTGTCTTTTTGGAAGAGAAGAAACGAGTAGCCAAGGCTCCTTATAACCGCGTTTTTTATCTCTTTTTAATAACTTATGTCCCTTGCCAACCAACACTGCATGAGTTTGATATTTTGCACTTTTGGTCAGCTCGGTCGCGCCAAGATACTGGCTCTTACGCTGATTGTTCTTGAATAGTGACTGGCATGGAATAAACTCATCGCTGTCCTGCGTTTTCAAATGTGCCGTACCACGAACCCGACTAATATAATGCCAGCCATTGTTCCGCACGGCTTTGAGCCAGGGGACTTTAAAGCCCGCATCCGTCACAATCACGGGGCGGCAATCACTCGGCAAGATCAGTTTGAGCATCTTTAAAAACCGTTTTTGCACTTTTGGGCAATGATATTGAAAGCTGAATGCACTTTCCTGATACAGGGTTAAAGAGCGACCTTCACTGACAATGCTGGCACGCAGAATACAGTATTTGGTTTGTGTATCAGCATGGCTCCAATCGACCAAAATGACGGGATGCTTTTCAGTGACCACAAAACGGGTTAAGCGAACATAAACCGATATCGATTCACGCAAAAGCTCATTGTTACTGAGTAGTCGGTCAATACGTTTAATATCATGTTTTTCAGTTGTTTTTGAATCCAAATTGCGGCCGATAGACGTCAAGGTGCATTGCTGACAGTGCAAAAGAGATTTAACGGCAGCGACTAGAGTATTAAATCTGGCTTTATGAATAGAGTTAGGGGTGACAGCGCGGAGCATATTGTGCAAAATAGTAGACGCATTCATGGTGTTTAGTTCTGTTGTTTTTAAGCGATTCATAAGATCACAAAACACCATGAATGTTCCCTCACTACCCACATTTTTTAATACTGTTAGTTCATTGATATGTAAAGGCTAATTCTGGGGATACTTTAG
>NZ_AUTL01000094.1:0-14191 GCF_000498015.1 Pseudoalteromonas sp. TAE79 | reverse complement strand
AGTGGTTCGGTGCCGAACTCTTATTAAAGCAATAAATATTTTAGCTATGAGTAAGGTTACAACCAGTGGTTCGGTGCCGAACTCGTTTATGAGGTTTCTAGCTTGGAGTTAAATTGTAGCAAGTGGTTCGGTGCCGAACTCTTATTAAAGCAATAAATATTTTAGCTGTGAGTAAGGTTACTACCAGTGGTTCAGTGCCGAACACTTATTAAAGCAATAAATGTTTTAGCTGTGAGAAGAGCTAAAACCATTGGTTCAATGGCAAATCCTTTTATGAAGATTTTAACTTAGAGTTAAATCATAGTAAGTTGGTTGAATGTAGAAAAATTAGTGGAAGTTAAAAATTGCAGGCCGGTTGTTATAGCCCCAGTAATGGAACATTGTAGAACTCACTTTTAAAGTAAAAACATCATTGTGGATTGTAGAAAGGTGATGTCTATTTCATCCAATATTGTGAAACTGAAAAGAAGTATAATTAAGTAGCCTAAATCTTTGACGAATTAATTTTAGTGATAGAAAGGAACATAGTTTTTAAAAAGGTAAAACAAGTAAGTGATATTTTGAAAAATAGATAATACATGTACTCAGTGCTATTTATATTAATTAAAAGTATCATCACTAATTATCAGACGTTTATTAAATAGTTACTAGTCCAAAGGTGAAAGTAGACATGAGTTATGAAACTATAGACTTAAGAGATGTTGGTAGAGCTGAAGGAATCTCACCTCCATTGATAAGGCTATCAAGCGAAGAAATTATAAAAAAAATAATTCGCTCGATTTCTATATTAGACGTTAGCCAAAAGTACCTCGACTTTATAAATGCCTCCATTAAATTATGCATGGAAAGTGAAAATAAAATAACATCTTTAGAAAAGATTGCTCATGAGTTAAATGTATCAATTCCAACAACAAGAAATTATGTTAACTATTTAACTGAACTTGGAGTTTACAATAAAAAGAATTGTACAACAGATGTAAAGAGCAAGCGTAGAGGGCTTTTGTATGACTTGCAAGATCCCGTATTTAATGTAAAACCTCCAACAAAGAAAACTGAAGTAAGTAGTGCAAGATTTAAAATACCACTTGAAGATATTGAACTAATTCCGAAAGAAGAACTAACTGATATAGCAATTTGTGATCTAATAACAACAGTATTATTTGGTGCATTAAGGTTTAATCAAAAAGGAAACCCTAAGAAAATAGAATCAACTGTATTGTGGGGTTCAGAAAGAGTTAAAGTTGAAACATCTTCAGGAAAAGGTGAACGAATAGCTCTACTCAAAGATTTAAAATATTATATAGCATCTATAACCGTTTTAGAGTCTATTATAAAAGGTAGAATTGAAAGAGGTTTAGAGGTAACCGAAACATACAACATTCCAATGAACTCTATACTAACAGTTTTAAATCTTCCTAAAACTGGTGGAAATAAACAATTAGCAATTAAAGCTATACGTCAACTTTCAGGAACTACATTTCATATTAAAGAGTTGCCTAAATGGTTCTTGCGAAAATTTGATATGGCTCAAAATTCTGTAATGCATTTAAACATGATGAATTTAAGAGTCGAGGGGCACTCAAAGGAAGTTCAGGGTTCGATTGTCTTACAAATACAATTTCCACCTGAAACAATTGCTCAAGTGAAGAGAAGTATTATAAAAAGCACCTATGCAATCCATGAGCTTACTCACGCAAATCCATATGTATTTTCAATCAGTAATAACTTGGTCTTTGCATTCAATTTATGGACGTCAGCATACTTTAATGACAAAGGACTTGCTGTGATGAACTGGCTAGAACTTAAAGATAGAACTGCGCCTCAATTTACATTAACCGAGTTCAAAAGAAGCTTTAGTCTAATACTAATGAAATATGCTGTTATTGCTATAAAGATTAATGGTTATGATTCGAATAATCAGCCTGTAGAAGATATAGACACTGAATATAAGCCAATATATAGAAATGGGATTGCAATAAAAGAAACAGCAAACATTTACGGTATAAAGATAGCTTTAGAGGATAATGAATTCGTTCTAATGCAAGAACTGAAAAAAGGTAGAGAACTTCTACAAAACATGGCTTTTCAGCATGGGAGTATTCATAAAAAATAATGTCATATTATTAATTAACTTTAAAATTGCATCCGTAAAAGTGGATTAAATACTCCTTAAATTTATAAGTATGAATAAAATCGCTAAACATAGCTCAAATAAATATAATACTTGGGCTATAGGGTTTTTGGCGGTAAACCGCATAAATGTGGATTAAACCTTAGATTTTATTAAAAGTATGAATTACATGCTTGAACACAAAGCTATAAATATACTTATTGCCTCATGAGAAACCATTACACCATAGAAAAAGTGGATTAAACCTAGGATTTAATTAAAAGTATGAAGTACACAACTGATAAAAACCATAATTTACTTAATGCATCATGTATAAACATTTCCATGTAAATGTGGATTAAACCTTAGATTTAATTAAAATCATGGAATACACACTCGAGTACAGATAGCTATAAATAAAGTACCTTCATTAAAAATAACTATCCCCCAAACATGTATGGATTAAACCTACGAATTAATTAAAAGTATGAAATGTAAGGTTTATCTCAAGAACATTCCACCAGGCTATCGAATAAAAGTTAAATCTCAAATGTGGATTAAACCTCAGATTTAATTAAAAGTATGAAATGCAGATTGAAAATAGCTTTTAAAATGCACATTCGAGCCTAAACCTAAGAAAACCCCATGCGAATTACGGATCAAACCCACTGTATTAAAATTAGTGAAAAAAATTATGTCTGGAATATAAAGGGGGAGGGCTAAAATTCTTTAATTTATGGTGCTTCTTTTGTGACTTAACTAAAAAACCGCAGGCCAATGCTAAAAAGAGTAGGGCCAATAAAGATGTTCAAGTTAAATATAACTAAATTAAACACACATAAGTATTTTAATAAAAGGTTAAGAGGAATTTAAAGCCTATAAATACAGGCTCTTGTGCGATTTAGATACTGTGATTAAATCGAGTGGTTATTTGAGCTACACAAACATTTGGTGCTCACACTGATGTTGAACGGGTTAAATCTATAAAAGTGGGTTAAATCTATAAAAGTGGATTAAATCTATAAAAGTGGATTAAATCTATGAAAAGTGGATTAAATCTATGAAAAGTGGATTAAATCTATGAAAAGTGGATTAAATCTATGAAGTGGATTAAACATTTAAAAATTGATCAATCATTTAACGAGGTAATAAACCTAAGCTGTTGATTATATTGCACTTGCTGTTTTTATTTCGATTAGCAATAGATCTAGGATCATTGATCTATCACCCAATTCTGATTATATTTAGAATGTAATTTCATATATTTAAGTAGTAACGCAGATTAAACGACTATGTTAAATAAAAGTTTGAAAGGAAATAAAGTGTTTTAAAAGATAAGCCAGCTCGAAGGCTGGCTATAAAAGATTAAACAAAACTAAATGCACAGTCAAAGGTGGCAGCCTGAAACTGAGCAACTTCACCAACACGGTAAATATGCTTTGTTGTTACTTATTATACTACAAGTAACAATACGGTCAAATATTCCGTGATGGCATTCTATTGCTTGGAATAAACATGGAAAAAGTTAAAGAAATACAATCTGTATTAAATAAAGCAGATTTTCTGAAAATAATAGATAAAACATATCAAATTACTATAGTTGATGACGAAAGAGACACACAACCAGTAGAAGTCTCATTAACAAAAGAAAAATTGTTTGAAGTTTTTTCAAAACACAGGATAACTGAAACAAAATCTACAATAGGATTTGTTCCTGGAGTATTTAAAACAGAATCAAGATCAGCTGAAGAAATACTAAAAATCTCCATGTTAGTCTATGACGTGGATTGTAAAACCCGATCTTACAGCTTGGAACAACTGAAATCGAAGCTAAAACAATACTCGTGTATAGTTTACTCAACGTTTACAGCCTCATATGAACATCCTAAATGGCGTGTAATAATATTACTAGAACGCTCAATAACACCTGCAGAATTTAAATCACAGTACTTAAAGCTAGCTACAGAATTAGATCTAGAAATAGATATGCAATGTACAAATATAAATAGGTTATTCTATTTACCAAGCGTAAACAAACATAATGACTTTCAACAATGTTGGTCAAATAAAGGTAAAGATCTAAAAGTAACAAAGCAAAAAAGAAATAAATCTATAGCTGTAAAAGATGTTTCAAAGAAGAAAGTGAACAGAGGATACGTAACCTTTAGTTCAGTAGATTTTGATAATGTTAAAGTTAATTCAGATCGGATTATATGTGGCTATAGTGTTCCGAATAGCCTACATGCTCCTTTTTCACAATCAGAGTTTGATAATTTACTTTGTAATCCTGGTACATGGTTGAAATTAGCAACCTATTTAGGACTCCCCGTTGAAGGTATATCGACTAACCATAGCTACTCTAAATCTTTTTCTTCAATTATTCCTAACGTAGAAGATAAAAACCCGAGTTGTAATTTAGCTCTTCTTACTTCAAATAAGAAAACTAGGCTTGTATACATGGCTTTCAATGAAAAGCATGACAACCCTAATAACACAGGTCCTGTGATTTTCGATTTAGCAAGAATTTACGCGATGATGCACAGCGGCCGTAGAATTGAACGTGATGCCTTTCCACCTGCAACTCATAAAGTGTGGTTAACCCGATTACTTATTGCTTCTGGGATGATTATAGCTGAACCTGTTAAAGACTTGCCAAAGCTTCCTGAAGAATTGAAATCTTGTAGTAGGCTTTATGACGGTTTTAAGCAGTTACTTCAATGTAAACGTTCTTTTAAAGAGCAATCTTCTGATGCTACTGCTTTTAGCCTAACTTTTGCTTGTTACTGGTGCAAAATAGGTAATCGAAATACTGTTAAGAAATATACAGAACAACTACTTACAAAAAATATATTTAGGTTTGTTGATAAACTTAAGCTTGCTAGAGGTGGTAGCATCCCGCTATTAATGCCGGCTGGTAAATCGGCTCAAATTTATAAGTTTAAGCAGCAAAAATTTCGTAAAAATAAGACAACTCCAACTAAAGAAGATGACAGAGTTGATACCAATAAATCCAATAATAAAGCCACTTATAATCCAATTATTAATATAGAAAACTTAAGAAATAAGAAACTTAATACTGGTTTAGAACACATTCTATTAACTGAATTTGATTATCCACCCAACATTGATGTTTATAGTCTTTGTATGAGCCAAACAAAGAGAAACTTAGTCAAGCTAGAATAGTTACAATATACTGATTTTATGAGGTTTTCTATACTTAGAATTAATGACCATTACTTTATATTAAAGAATAAATGTTAAAAACGTTGAAAGCGTAAGCAACTCTCCGTAAAATGCGACTACTGCACGTTTAAAGTTAAGCGTTTACTGTTTTGATATATAGGAAGAGTTAATGGAAATCGGCATACTTGATAACAATAGTTACCGCTCAGTTCAAATTGCACAAACTTCTTTTATTCTCTCAATGAGAGATTTAGCAAGGATTGATCCAGTAAGCGTAGCTTGTTTATTTAAAATATCTAAAGAAGAAGCTAGGCAATTAGCGGAAACACCAGTTCACCTTTTAGAACAAGCTTTACACTCTAGCCCTCCTATACTAACAATAAAGGGACAAGATGGGCATAGTTTGAGAGGCGCTAGCCCTATGAGTGCTCTTCTAAGTTCTTTAGAATCAGGTGTAGAACATTTTCATAATACGGTTGCACATATTAATGCTTTCACAGGCTCTCCACGCACAACAAGCATTCGACCTGTAAACGAAGTTCAATCAGCTTCACTGATATAGGTGATTGATTTATGTGTGAAAAGACTTCCAAAAAAAAAGCTCTATCTTGGGACCCCGGTGCTTATTATAGCCAAATAAAGCTCGCTTATGAAATGGCTAGCTTAGGAGCAAATGCCAATGTTTTAGATAAGTTTTTTGCAGTAGATAGACGATTAGAATTAGCTATCAATAAAGATTTATGTAAGTACAGAAAAGGTGCGGGATGGATGACTACTCATGTTATACATAGGGTACACGCTAATATAATTTATAGAATGTATTGTTCATTCAGCCCTGAAAATGCAGAAATAAAAAGAAAAATAACTGAAAAGGAATTACTCACGTTAGCAAAGTCCTACTTACTAATTTATAACAATAAGTATATTGATATAAATAGGATTTATTATATTTTCAAATATTTAGCAGATGGCACTGTCTCGAAAAAAGTTTGTAATAAATGCGGGATGGATTTTATATTTCATTCAGAAAGAAATTATAATAATTGTCCGTTTTGTGAACAAGATTCCCCTTTATTCAATGACTAGCTTCTACTTATAGAAGCTTTTTTTTAACTTCCTTTACTGGTATTGATTTTCTCCCCTCTAATAACGGTACTTAATCACCACAGCCGCATAATACCCATGGCAATATAATTGCTATGAAAACTATTACTTTATCTGCAGCAATAGCTGCCTGCCTTTTATCGGCTANTACACCATTGAGCGCAACCGCTGCTGATATAGCAGACGGAAGTAGTTCTACATCTTTTTATAACCGCAAAAGTGAGGGGTGGTTTTGGTATGAACCGGAGCCAGAGCCTAAACCAGAGCCTAAACCAGAGCCTAAACCAGAGTCTAAACCAGAGCTCACTATATCTAGTCAAAGTTCTAAAAATACAGATATAAAAAAAGAATCAAAAGAAGTTGAAGTTAATGTCGCGTGGCTTAGAGAAAACTTACCTAAGCTACGAGATGCTGCTATAGACAATCCAACGTATGAGAATGTTAGACGGTATTTTTACACACAACGCGTAATGATGGATAAAGCTTCTAAATTTGCATCCGTGAGTACTGAAGTTTCTAAGTTTGAAACAGCACTTGATGAGACTCTTCGCAGACCAGACAACCAGGTAGCGTTAAACGTTTCAAAAATTGATGCAAAAACAAATAGAAAACAAGTCTTTAATAACTTGTCAAAAAAGGCAGGGTTTTTCTTTTTATATTCTTCTAACTGCAGTTATTGCTTACAACAAGCTCCATTACTAGCAAACCTTCAGCGTGATACAGGTATAGATGTTTTGGCCGTTTCGCTTGATGGAAAGCCTTTACCAAATGGCTTGTTTCCTGACTATGTTACAGACCCAGGTACGTTGCGCGAACGCCTTAAGGTTATGGTAACACCGACAATTTATCTGGTTAAAAAAGACGGATCAGAATTTCATAACGTCGCAGCTGGTTTAACTTCAATTGATGAATTAATGCGCCGGTCAGTAATGCTTGCAAATAAACAAGGCTGGATTACTGACAAAGAGTACAACACAACCAAAGAGGTCAAGGAAATCTTATTGGCAGATGATACGAAAGGAAAACTAATGGTTGATGAAGAACAACTATACAACGACCCAAATTATCTTGCCGATAAGTTGCGTCTTAAATTTCAGCAAAACTATGGAAAATTACCTCAAACATCTACTTCTATGGCGAGTCAGCAGTGATAACTAAATACAAATTAAAAATACTTACACCGTGTATTGCTTTTCTTCTATGTACATCAGTTCAAGTGAAAGCAGATCCACTTAAGGAAATCTTTGGTCTTATGACGACGAGCGCAGGCCCATCTCGGTATGAATCACAGCAGAGAAATGGTCTTGCTTTAGGTACGTTTAGTGCTAGATTCTCTATGTATCAGCCAAAAGTCGTTAGTTTTCAACCGCCTAGTATTAATGCCGGGTGCGGAGGTATTGATTTTTTTGGCGGCTCAATGTCATTGATCAAGAAGGAAGAATTAGTTCAAATGGCCCGTAATGTGGCTGCAGGTGCAGCTGTATATGCGTTCAACCTCGCTGTAGAGTCTATTTGCCCGAGTTGTTCACAAGCAATGAATTGGCTACAAGATAAACTTGAACGTTTCAATGAATTAGTGAGCGCTGATTGTCAGGCTGTAGTGGATGGTTTAAGCGAGAATAAAGTAGGCGCGGGTGCAGCGGATGCATTGAAGAAGTCAGTTGATTTTGGAGGCTGGGATGTGAATTTAGGTAGCATGGCTGATACTAAAACCGATCCTCAGAAAAACTGGGTTGAGCTGTTATCTGAGCGGTCTAAAGATGGTACACCATCCGTTGATTCACCAACTGGCCGCAGGTTTGGTAATTTAATGTGGAATGCTTTGAATGATTCGGATATTCCAGACTGGAACTTTGCTTCCGGTTTCGATGGTATGGAAATGCGTGAGCTATTAATGTCTCTAACCGGGACGATGATTTTAAGACAAAAAGATGACGAGAACTTAGAATACGCGAGTAAAAAATCTCTCCTTTCTATTCAAGATCTAGTTTTCGCAGATGAAGGAGAAAAATTAAAAATTTATAAGTGTCTTCCAACAGAAGAACCTGGTGCTAATGGTGAATTACCTTGTACAAAATTTGTTGTAAGTGATGGTAGCGAAGTGGCTTGGACAGGCATGTATAACAAAACCTATAAACTACTAATGGGTGACGATTCATCTATAGGATTGGCACAGAAGATGGTTGTTAAACAAGATCCAAACCCTGAAGAGAAAGGGCTGATTAGTAATGCTTCCGTTCCTCTTATGAGCATGTTGTTTTATCTAGGTAAGGATGTAACTGCTCAAGCCTCTATTTCTCGATTAGCTTCAATACAAATATCATTTATTTACATAGATAGAATGGTAGAAAATCTATATAAAATTCTAAAAATCGTAGAAATGGACAGTAAAGCTAATTCACAAACAAATAAAGATAATATTGATTTTATTACACAAAGTATCAAAGAAATTGAAAGGCAAAGGGATGAGTTACAACAAAAGTACAAACAAGAACTCGAATCAGCAAATTCTATCCTTGAGTCTTTTAATCTCTTAGTTGAAAACGTTAAATCTCTTAGTGCGCCGGGAATATAAATATGAATGGATTTGTAATTTATAGCATGGGTGATGCTGATTTCATGCGTTTGGCATTATTAGGCTTATCTCATGCTTTTGAGCAAGGTGCTATTAGCATAGCTAAGATTGGTTTACTTCTTGGCTTGTTAGCTGTTTTTTGGAAGGGCGTATGGAGCCCCGATAAGATTGAATTTAAGCAATTTTTCATTGGCTTCTTTCTAGTTTATATTTTGTTTACCCCTCAAGTTGAGGTCACATTAATTCATAATGATGGTGCAAGTGCAGATGCAATGCCACCTATTCCTATTGGCATTGCATTGACAGGAGCTATAGCTACGAATTTTGGTTATTCAATGGCAAACTCATTGAGGGAGTTTTATCACACAACTTACTTACCTGGTAGCGCAGCAACAGGTACTTATAGGGGGATGTTGGGGTTAGACAAAACAGATGCAGGGGGGACGGCTGTAGCCGGCAATGGCTTGGAACCGCTGAGAGCTTTAATGAAGCTCAGGTATAACGAGCCAATTGGTACTTTTAACTCTGCATTAAGTGATCAAGATATTGATTTTACAACATCTCTGGGAAATTATATTGAGGACTGCGTTCTAAAAGATGAATATAACAGCTCAACAAATACTGAAGTAGAGACTTCAAAATACTACACTTCTAATTTTGCCTGGGATCATATGAAGGTCGGTTATAACGGGTGGGTTACATCTGTGGCCTTGGATAATGGACAGGGCTTTAAAAACATGGGTTGTGGTGATGCATACACCAAAATATCTCAAGTCATGGATACCACTTTGCATTTAAATGCACTATCTGGTGGCTCCTTTAAAGGTGCGGCGCTAGATGAACAGGTGAAACAGGGTCAAGAAATGCTTGGAGCAGTAAATGCTGACGCATGGAAAATCAAGGTTAATCAGTTGATTTACTATCACTATAAGAAAACTCAAGCAGAATCAAGATGGGCCAGCCAAGCAGAGTTAATGGCAAGCCAAGTGGAGTTTGAAGCAATTGATAAACGACGTGCATCGATAGGTGTACAACACTCGTTATGGTCAGAAATGGCTATACCGTTAATTACATATATAGAAGCCTTTGTATTCTTAATTGGTCCAATTATGCCGTTCGTGATTGCATTTGGTGAGAAAGGTGCTGGTCTAGTAGTGAAGTATTTCTTTATATTAGTTTGGGTAAATACATGGCCTGTCTTGCAAGTCGGCGTAAATATGTACCTTCAAAATGCAATCAATAAAGCTTCATTCAATACTTCCCCTTATGATGCTTTTTCCTGGGCCGGTTTTAATACGACCTTTACGGAAGTAGATTCATTTATTGCAATGGGTAGTACGTTACAAACTATGGTACCAGCGCTTAGTTTGATGTTGCTCTATGGTTCGGCTCATACAATGATAAATGTAGCAAACTCAGCACAAAAAGGTGGGGGTTCTGAGGGGGCTGCAGCTTCACCGACAGCAGCTGCGCCAGCGCATTCCGGTAAAACTTCAACTGGTAATGCTGCAATCTCTTATAATACTAATACTGGTCAACTTGAACATTCAAACACCGGGGCTGGAGATGTATCAGCGGGTATGAAAAATTATACTACAGGTAATGTTGCATCCAATACATCATCTACGGGTACACAACGCTCTACTGAACAAATGCAAAGCGCGCAAACAGCTATTAATCAGTCAGCATCTAAGATTTCAAGCATGCTTACAGAAAGTGCTGACGGGAAAAGCATAATCCAATCTGAATCTTCTAATAACTCTGAGGGTGTACAAGCAGCCGAAGAATGGTCTAACGCCTTTATGAAGACAGGAAAGTTTACATTGGGCGAGTCAAAAGCGCTTGGTGTAGCTGTAGCAACCGGAATGCATGGAAGTGCTAATGCAGAAATTAGCGCTGCCTTGAAAATGCCTCTTGGAGGTAAAGACTCAGATGGTAAGGCTATATCTCCATTTTCTGGTGGTATAGCTTTAAAAGCCGATGCTGGTGTTAAAGTTGCTGCAAGTTCAGATTTGAAGTCAGGTTTGGCTAAACTTAAAGAAATCTCAAATTCAGGATCTGAAGGATGGTCTCAAAAAGATTCTGAATCACTTCAAGCCGCGTATACAAAGTCTCAAGCTCTAGGGAACCAAGTAACCAGTGGTAACAAGGCTTCATTTGGTCAAGTTGGACAAAATGTGGAAACAGCATCTAAAGCTTGGTCTACAGCTTCGAAGCAATCTGAAAATGAATCACGACTACAAAGTGAGTTAGGTAACTTTAGTGGTTCTAATAACTTTAATTTCAATGCTATAAATGGTGATGGCTTTAATAATACATCTCAAGAAGATCTAGCTTCCGGTAAGTTACCTGCAGAATCTGTAAGAGCTACTGCGTTAGGTAATATGTCTAATCAGCAAAAGCAGCAATTTAGTGACTATAAAGGTCAAAATGGATTTGGTAATACACTAAATGACGATATGAAAGCACTAAAAGGTTTTTCACAAACAGAGCAAGGTTCTTCATTAGCTGGTATGGCTAGTAATTTTAAAACAACAGATGAATTCAAAAATGATTTCAATTCTAGTATTGGTGATACTTCAGGCCTAAGTAAGGTGGATTACAATCAGAAAGTAGGACGGTTTGCTGATAATCAATTTGAATCATTGATGTCGGGAGCTGGTGGCCAGCGCTTTGAAACAGCTGCAAACTACCTAGAGCAAATGAATAAATCAATTGGTGGTGGAGCAGCAAATCTTCAAACGGCTGCAAATGATTTTAGAAAACTAGATCAAATCGCTGATAAGGCATTTAATACGCCTGCACCGAAAACAGCTGAGCAAGACGGTGGACCTACAGCTAAATCCGTTCAAGATAGAGTCGAAGGTACTCAATTAGAACAGCAAAAACATAAAGCTAATAAAGATTCACTCATAGATAACTCAAATATCAGGGAAGTGCATCAGGCTAATGTTGATAATGTTAAGAATAGACCAGCTAGTACATCACCAGAAAGTGTTAAATCCGATGCATTGAGTAATCAAAAAATCAATTCAGCCCCGTTAGATAATAATATTCAACCAGTTAAAGATATGGTTGAAAAAGCAGCTAACTTGACGGGTTCAGCAGCAGCCGAAGTTAGCCCTGTTGTAGCAAAAGTTGAAGAAATGATAACTGGTACAGCTCAAGAAAAAGCTGCATCAAGTATTTCGTCAAATGGCCGTGTTTCCGATTCAGCAGGGCAGTTATTAACAAGTGGCAACAAGGATGAGGCTCATACTAAAATTGCTGAAATAGTTGGAGCAGGATTAAGCCCTGACGCCACAAAACAAGATAAATATAATTTAATGGAGATGTTGAGTGCTGGACAAACAGCACCTTCTACAATTGAATCATTGAGAGCAACCGGTGATAAGGAAGATGCAAAACTAGCAGATACAATCCAACAAAATGTAAATTCACTTGAAAATTCATTTAACGGAGCACCATCAAATTCTGATAATAAAGAACTGATGAGGCAAGCGAGTTCATTACATGCAAATGGACAAGCTAGTTTAGAGCAAATAGCTGGTTATACTGGACTTTCAGGTCAATCTTGGACTAAAGAGAACCCTGATTCAGAACCAAGCGCTCAAATGCCAAATCAAAGCCAAAGTGATAATCGTGCATTGCCTATGATTAAAGAAACGGATGATTTAAAAGTTGGTAAAGCCTTAGAAAAAAGCCTTAAAGATAATGGTCAAGAAAACACACCATTATTCAAACAAGTGCAAGATAGAAACACTAATTTATCAAGTACCTTAGACAGCAATAAGGATTTATATGCATCTTCATTAGCGAGATCAACTTTTTCTTCTCAATCAAACCCTAACACTCTTGAAGCGGGTAAAATAATCTCTTCGTCTTTAAATGGAGCAGAACCATCTTCATTCAAAAATGACAGTTTTGATGGGGTCTTGCAACAGAAAGGTGCTAACTCTGTATCAAGCTTTGTAGGTCTAGGTGGGTTATCGAAGAACGTTAATGATATGGCTTCTTATGAACAAACTAGACCACTCTTGAAAGAGGGTTTGGCTAACCTAGAGTCAAAGCCTGAATTTTCTGAGCAAGCTAATCGGTTACGAGGAACAATTGCTGGTTTAGATAAAAAAATGGGTTTTGATCAGCGAGAGTCGATGAGTTTAACCGGAACAGTTGGTTATCAAACTTCAGCTCAACAACAGCCTGTAGATGGAAAAATGGATGCACGTAGTTTAGACAAATTTAACTCAGCTAAAGATGGTCAAACATTTAGTTTTGGTGGTGATTCTAAGTTTACGAAAGAATCTGTAGGTGAAGGTGAGTCAAAGCAATCATTTTTGAGGCATGAAAATGGCCAAGCTATGAAGCTTGCAACAAATGAAAATGGTTCAGCAAGATTGACTCCTTTTGATCCTAGTAATATTGAAAATAAACAGACTGAGCAATCGCAAGGTAATGCTTCAACAAGTACTGTAGGCACTAGCAATGAGCAAACTGTTAATTCAACTTCAGGTGTAAATAACCCAAATGCTAATGCTTCATCTACTGTTGGCACTCAAGTTGCTGGCGTTACTCAGGCGACACCAGCTCAACCGCAAAATGGTGGGAATGATGACAAGCAAATCGAGCAAGGGCAAGTTAATGCCAATACTAATGCTTCAACAGGTACTGTAGGCACTAGCAATGAGCAAACTGTTAACTCAACTTCAGGTGAAAATAACCCGAATGCTGATGGTTCATCAACTATGCAAGTGCAAACTAATGCCAATGAAGATAAGCAACAAGGTCATGCTTCGACTACTTCATCAACTACTGGTAGTGCAGTAGCGGGGGCGAATACTCCAGTTGCTGGCTCTACCAATACTGCTGTTGCGGGCGCTACTCAGGCGAAGGCAGCTCAACCGCAAAATGGTGGGAATGATGACAAGCAAATCGAGCAAGGGCAAGTTAATGCCAATAAAGATGCTTCAACAGGTAGTGTAGGCACTAGCAATGAGCAAACTGTTAACTCAACTTCAGGCATAAATAATCCGAATGCTAGCAGCCCAGCAACCGGAACAGAGCAAATTAATGCCAATGAAGATAAGCAGCAAGGTAATGCTTCGACTACTTCATCAACTACTGGTAGTACAGAATCGGGGGGAAATACCCAAGTTGCAGGCACTAATACTTCTGTTGCTGGCGCTACTCAAGCAGCACCAGCTCAACCGCAAAATGGT
>NZ_AUTL01000093.1:0-804 GCF_000498015.1 Pseudoalteromonas sp. TAE79 | reverse complement strand
ACCATTTTGCGGTTGAGCTGGTGCTGCTTGAGTAGCGCCAGCAACAGAAGTATTAGTGCCTGCAACTTGGGTATTTCCCCCCGATTCTGTACTACCAGTAGTTGATGAAGTAGTCGAAGCATTACCTTGCTGCTTATCTTCATTGGCATTAATTTGCTCTGTTCCGGTTGCTGGGCTGCTAGCATTCGGATTATTTATGCCTGAAGTTGAGTTAACAGTTTGCTCATTGCTAGTGCCTACACTACCTGTTGAAGCATCTTTATTGGCATTAACTTGCCCTTGCTCAGTTTGCTTGTCCTCACTGCTACCATTTTGCGGTTGAGCTGCCATCGCCTGAGTAGCGCCCGCAACAGTGGTGTTTGCGCCCGCTACTGGACTGCCAACAGTTGATGAAGCATTAGCATTTGGGTTATTTACACCTGAATTTGAGTTAACAGTTTGCTCATTGCTAGTGCCTAGTGTACCTGTTGAAGCATTAGTATTACCTTGCCCTTGTTCGATTTGCTTGTCATCATTCCCACCATTTTGCGGTTGAGCTGGTGCTGCTTGAGTAGCGCCAGCAACAGAAGTATTAGTGCCTGCAACTTGGGTATTTCCCCCCGATTCTGTACTACCAGTAGTTGATGAAGTAGTCGAAGCATTACCTTGCTGCTTATCTTCATTGGCATTAATTTGCTCTGTTCCGGTTGCTGGGCTGCTAGCATTCGGATTATTTATGCCTGAAGTTGAGTTAACAGTTTGCTCATTGCTAGTGCCTACACTACCTGTTGAAGCATCTTTATTGGCATTAACTTGCCCTTGCTC
>NZ_AUTL01000092.1:0-35298 GCF_000498015.1 Pseudoalteromonas sp. TAE79 | reverse complement strand
TAACGGCCGTGAGGTGAAGGGCGAGAGTCCGGCTATTCAGCACATCGGCCTTGGCCACCAGGTAACGCACCAGGGTATCCCGATCCGTGGGCAACCGCCCGCCCCATTTTTCGAACTGCCGAATCGCTGAACGGTAGGCTGTTCGCGTGTAATTGGAGGTCGCCGCTTGCAGATAGTGGCGCAGTGAGTCGGATTCTGCCAGCGACGGCAAAACTGATTGCTCACTACGCAATGGCGAATCCGATGTGAGTTTGGGTGTGTAGTTATCCATGGTTATCCCTTTTCTGTGGGTCGCTGGAAGGCACCAATGTACTGGTGTTACAAACATCAATTTTTCATTTCTCACTCATAACCCACGATAACATTCATTATCGAAGGTTACTATTTAATTTTTATTGGCTGCATAAAAGTCAATACATTATGTTATATTACATGCTATGTAATACGTTACTAAATAATCACCGAGGGAAACTGTCATGGCTCGCGCCGGAATCACTTACTACGATGTCTCGAAAGCCGCAGAGGCTATCAAAATCCAGAACCAGGAGCCTACCGTAGATCGTGTCCGCGAGCATTTGGGAACCGGCAGCAAAAGCACCATTGCACCACTACTCAAGCGCTGGCGGTCAGATAATGGGGAGGTGGTCGATGTGAGCGGGTTGCCGAATGATCTCGTCGAGGTAGTAAAAGCCTTACATGAACGGGTTCAGCAGATGACCGACCAGCGCATCGCGCAATCCAGCGACGAGTTCAAGGCATCGAATGATCAACTCCGAAAAGAACTGACTGAGGCCCGTAATAGCATTGTGCAGCTTACCGCCCGCCAACAGGATTTGAACGCCCAGCTATTACGAGTGACCGACGAAAAAGCCCTGCTGTGGGTGAAAACGATAAAGGGGTGAAGCGATCACCCCAAGGTTAGACACTTTATTACTGGGCGACACCTGCAAGGCAAATTCAAGACCTGCAACTGCGACTATCACAGGCTGATTCAAAAGCGTCCGAGCTGGTTGACGCCAATGAGCAGTTAGAGCGACACACCCATGAACTCGAACAAGCCAATGCGATACAAAAAGGCACTCTGGATAGACAAGTGGCCGATATCCAGAAATTAGAGCATCAACTTAACGACGGCTCGGCAAAAAGCCGGGAGCAGCATAAAAATGAACAGTTGGTGGATAATATTGCCGTACTCACCAGCCAGAAAGCAGACGCCGATAAGTAGGTGGCCGTACTATCCCAAACATTGGAGGCCACAAAAACGGATTTGAAATCCTCACAGAATAGAGTGGAAGTTCTGTCCGAAGAGAACAAGTTGATTCTTCAGGAAAAAGCGGTTATCCAGGGGCAGTTTAGGCAACTTCAGGATTCTCTGTCACGGTATAGATTTTAGTTAAGCCCGTGTCTGAATGGTTTTATGAATCAGTAGCTTATCTATGGAGTGGCTAATTCCAATACTTTTACCGGCCGGACCTCATAATTTTGCAGATTGGTATGAGCATGCTTTTTTAGAAGTAAAGTTTAACTATTTTCAAGAGGTTCTATATTACTTAGTAAACTTGGCAAATCAATTTCTTTTCGGTCTTTATTAAAGGCGTATTCTCCGTTCAAATTAATATGTTGCCAAGCAACTGGGGATAGTTTAGAAATAATATCAACCACATCTTGCCGGCCATTTCTTTCTTGGATTTGTAAAAAGGCGCTAAGCAATGCTGAATTATAGTAAATAATGCAATTTGAAATAAGTCGAGCGCAGTCATTCCACTGAGATACCTGATAATCATTGCCACCACGGAACTTATTGCCATTGACAGATGTAATTGCTCGTTTCAGCTGGTGATAAGCTTCGCCTCTGTTTAACGCTTGCTGGACATAATGACGCAACGTTGAATTGTCAACATACTCTAATACATAAATTGCTTTGATCAAACGATCATACTCATGAAGCGCTGACAAAGTACGGCTTTTACCATTACTCAACTTTCTTATGATAGTGCTTTGAGTTGTGGTTTTTCGGTTTAATGAACAAACGATGTGCTGAATGCTATCCCATTCTTCAGATATCAACTTATGGTTGATATCTTTGTTTAATTGGATACGTCCACCATTCTCTTCCGTTACATCAAACAAATCGAAAAATACGCGCTTCATCTTTGCGTATCGCGGTGCAAACGTATACCCAAAAAAGTCTAAAATAGCGAAGTTGACGTTGTTAGTGCCATGGTTATCAGTTGATAATATGTTGGGCTGGATCTCAGATGTATTATTGTAAAGTAAGTCAAAAGCAAAATGACCTTCGTATTCATTAGCCCCAATCACTTGTGTGTTAACAGGCACATGATTTGAGACTAAGGTAAGAGCAGAAACGCCTTTACCTTTGGAGAAATATTTTGATGAGTAACGGGCTTTAAAGGTGTTTATTCTACATTCAAACTTTTGACCATCAATGCTTGAAAATAGTTGGTGATCATCAACATGATAGTAAGCAAATATTGGCAATTTAGCGATAGCATTAGATATTTGGTCATTGGACTGCTCCAGTGTGTCATACCTGATGTAACTATCATCTACATTGCGTAATTTCCCCATAGAACGGTCGGAGATACTGGCCATTTTATATAGGCCGTAATTCGTGCCGTTCGCCAATATACAGGCAACAAGATCTTCTTTATCAACAGGCAATTTCTCTTTTGTGGTTGCAATGTGAGTGAAGGAATTCAAGTAATTTGTTTTTTCATCAACAAACAACATTAATTCAACAATACCCATATGCTGTATTTGATTATAAAGCGGATTCTCAACGGCTTGTTGCCAACGGCTATTAGGTATTGACCATTTTAGTTCTGCTTTACCTGGTATCACTTCGACGTATTTATTGTCACCATTAAAAATATGATTACTTACTTCCTTCAACTTTTTCTCTAACTGGTACTGTTTTTCAGCTAGTATATCGTTGATTGGCACAGATAGTTTATCTAGGCCAGTACTCTCAATAATATCAGCTTTGTGTTGCCACTCTTTAGGTTGGATCAGATCTGACGTTAAACTACGATTGTTAACGCTTTCTTTTACCGTTAAGTGATTGCTTTGGAAAAGCAGTTCTGCCTTTCGATAAAGAAAATACTCAAAGCGATTCGCTGTTTTCTTAGTGACTTCTCCCTCTAAATACTTGCGATCACTTTTAGGTACCACATCGAGATTAATCGTTTGAATGGTTTTGGATACACCAAGCTCAGAATATGTTATAACATATTGCTCGTGTAGTTCATCCTTTAAATGAATAAATTCAATATCAATGGCCATGAATAATGAACGTATTAGTTTACTGATTTTGTACGATTGTTTATCAATAAATTGCCAGTTGTACTGTCGGTCATCAAAATCAGTGTTATCAAGATGCTCACTAAGCAACTTAATATTTTCAGCTGGAAGTAGCTTAAATGCCTTCTTGCGAACGTCACCAAAGATTAAATCATCATCAATGTCACTATCAATAAAGTATTTCAGTAAACTACCTGCCGATTTCAATTTCGTTCTAACGATATTTACATCTTCTACAATCCGCTGTTTAGCGTGATTTTTTGCCGCTTCGGTTAGTTTATGAACTAAATACACAAATGCAGAAACAAGGTTATCGTTGGTTTCTCGATACCTGAAGAATAAGTAGCAAACGAGATATAAAAGCGTTTGACTGTCAGTGTGTCTTCTTAGTTTATAAACAGACTTATGCTTTACTAATGAAGCGTAGTATTCTAGATTTTTTGGTGATAGCTCAAGTTCAGCAATAAGTGCTTTTATTTCAGGGTATAATGAGCGAATAATCTTATGTGTTGTTAATTCTCGCGTTATCTGGCTAGTTGAAAAGTCTTTAGCCATTCGTTTTAACTTAGCAAGATCTGTAAACGTACTCTTGGAATCGAGCAATTTAAGCAGCATCACTTTTGTATTAGAACTTAAGTGTTGATTGAGTACTGATTCAATACGACTTCTCTCATTTGAGAGTACGGTTGATATTGTATCTTGAAGCGTTGTGTAACCAGCAAGTGCAATTCGGCGTTGACCAAAATAGGCAATACATTCATCGAAAACATACCTTGGTTCCAAATTAATTTTAACGACTTCATTGAGACGTTTGAGTAATGGTTGTTTATCTACTTTACTTTGATAGGTAGTAAAACCAGTGTATTTTAATAGTTTGTTGATTAACTTTGTCTTGGTCGTTGGTGATAAATCATCGAGAGACATACTTTTATCACTGAAGTATTTAGCACGAACATATTCTAAGTCATTGCTGACCTTGTCAAATGAGAAATTAAATACTATTGGACGTGAGCGAAAATATCCAAGTAACAAAATAAAGTAAGCTCTGGTTTCTGTTCGCCTTAACTCGTTAACAAGCTTTTGAGTTTCATCATCTAAAGAGAAGCAATCATCACGTTCTTGGCGACTAAAATTTGGCAGTGCATAAAGTTCATTGATTTCAGATTCACTCAGTATCTGAATACGTTTTGAGTTTATGGAAGAAATAACAGATAACCTTATTTTTATTTATTAGGATCATTATACCTTCAAGCAGCTGGTTAAGTAATATCTTTAAGGTTAATTCCGAGGGGATGGGCGCAAAACCCCTATAAGGCGTGATTGGCATTTTCTGCTCTATTCACTTATATCAAGTGTGTAATCAGCCGTTATTGCACTTTTGCCACCGCAACCTACTACAAAGGCTAAATCACTAGCTATTTGCCAATGATGAGCTAAACCTTCATTAGCACTTTCATCGAACTCAATTATCTCATAATTTTCTAAGGCTTCCGAAGCCTTAACATTATTGTATTCAAAATAGTCGCTCATTAACTGATTTGCTATTGCAGAAGCTGTTAATTGGGGTTCGCCTTTAAATAATATAGCTATTTCTATATCCATATACATTAATGCCTTTAAATTATTGGATAATTATATTAAACAAACTTCAATTTTAAAATTTGCTCTATATCTTCAAGCATTTTTTCTGCCGTAACCCTTATGCCCTCATTGCTATCAACAAGTTTATAACGATTAGCATTATATAAATGCTCTTTTAATATTTCGTTTAGTGCAGCTTGTACATTAGCATTCTTATCCATTACAGGGGCGTCACCGGTTAAAAGCCAATCCAAACTGCAGTTAACTTCATTTTTGCACGTGACCATTGCGTGAAATGGGACGCGGTGATTGAATATCCAACTTTTAACAGTTCCTGCTCCTTTAAACCCTAGCTTCCGGCCTAGCTGACCTTTTATATCCTTACCCTTCAATCCGTAAACTTCGCACATTCTACCAATTATTTCTTGAACCCATTTTTTTTGATCGTTTTCACTAAGTGAGCGAATGTATTGCTCTTCAGTTCTTATTGGATTGGTATTCACATTAACCTTGATTATTAATTTTGATCGCTCGGATGCATTTAAAATTACTAAATACTAAGCTTTATTGTAACAGTTTGTTCTTTCAACATACTCTGGATGTAGGTTTGCTGTTAGCCGTTCACCCATTATAAATTTATCTAGATTAAATACAGGTCTTGGTAATCTTACACCGTTCAAAATGGCATATTTTTCTTCAAGTTTTAGCTGTATTTCGCTCATACAAATTCCAACTATCTAATTTTAGTTGTCGGTTTATTTAAAAAAACCAATGAACGACCGCATTTAATTTTTTCGATCATTGTAACTATAAATAGGCAAATTAGACCATTTAACAAGTGGTGGTAAACTCCAAATTTAGCTATTTCAAAAAAAATGCTTTCGACTAAACAAATAACAGCCCCAACAGCCATTACAAACAATATTCTTTTTAATATATTTGAATTCATTTCATTTGCTCCCGTATTCCAATTAAACTATTTGTTCTTTTTATTCCATACGTTCAGAGCGTTTTTGAGGTACTGAATTGGCTCAGGCATAGGATGTGTTTTCCCTGGCTTGGTTTTGCGTTCATGTTTCGCATGTTCACGCTCAATCTTGCTCCAATCCTTCGGGTAAAGCTCTTGAAACTTATTAATGAAGTCATCAAATAAATATCCTTCGTTTAACTCACCAACCACATTTTCGATTTTTTCATCTTTCTTCGTTATTACAGCCATTATTTTTCCCTTTAAGCCAGTTGAACATTTTACTTTTGTGAGTAGCACTTAATTAAACGCCACTGGCAAAAGCTGATTTCCAATTAGTAGATTTGCTGCAACTCGATAACAGTTTCTTTGGCGGCCATCATTACCGAATACGCTGTTTGCTGATATTCATTATCCAGTTCGCCACCCAAACCTTCGCACCATGTTTGATACTCTTCTTCAGCTACATCTTCATTAAAGCCGTTGGCTAAAAACTCAGACTTCCAGTGTTCGTACAACCATTCAAGCGCCATAGCTATTATTCCAATACTTACTTTTCAACAAAATCAAAATTAATTTCTGAGCAGTTTAGCGCCTCCCACTCATTTATTTTTGCAATAAATTTCGGGGGTAATATAAGCCCACCATCAATACAGGTTTTGACTTCATTTAGGCTTGGGAATGCTGTCTGTAATTGAGTACCATCTAATCTCTGTGCCAACGATTGCATTGTATTTGTAAGAAGGGGTAAACACCCCATACCTGATAGTTGGTTAAGCATGGCTTTTGCATCAATTGATGATAATAAATGTTTTTGTCCTTCAATTGGAAAAGTAGTTACACCTTCTGTTACGCAAGGGTATATTTCAACATCCTGTTCTAAATCAACATATTTCAGTCCATCGTGATCAACTGACTTTGAATAATCTACTTCTCCTGATTTTTCACGCTCAAGGAAAGATTCGAGCATGGCTTCATCAATATCACTAATGGGTACGTTTTCAGTCATAATAATGCGATATATATGCTGAGTTTCGTCCACACAATCGACGCACAAGTGTGATGAAGTTCCTTGGGCTTTAAAGCCCTTTAGAGCATTTTTGTAGTTTTCATTTAACATGTATATAACTCCTGTTTTTTCCAATATACTGCTGGGGTTTTTCTTATTCGCCATCCGGATCTACTTCCAGCTCGATGGCTTCAAATGCTTCTTCGCGAAAATCGGTATCATTTAAGCCCCATTTATAAGCCAACTCTTTTACCATCTCTGGCAGGTCATCAAATATATTTTCGGCCTGCTCTTTTGACGGAGCGATGTGGACTACATTAACGATCACATCATGTAACCCTGACCAGCTTTGTTCATCTTTAAACAGATCTTCTTTAGTAAAACGTGACGTTCAATTCAGCCTTTGTTTATTTAGGTTATATAGATTTTAAAAATTATTCCAAGATTTCTTAACTTATGGATATGATAGCACGTCTCTAACGTGCCTTAAGTTGTTTTTTAGCCAAGTTTTATTCAGCATTCCCCAATCTGCAACCGAGTACGAACCGCCTTTGTTTTCAAGCGCTATAGAAAGCTCTGGAATTGCCGCCAATGTGTCTTGAGCCGTTCGCCTTGGCATTCCAGTAGCTTCTATAATTGCTGGCACAGTGTTAACACCTGTGCTAATCAACCAAGTCACGTAAGCTCGCCTATATAAGCTAGTTTTTGTTTTACTATGCGTCATTTAATAACTCTGTAAAATTATTTTTAATGCTAATCATTTTGAGTCTCCGGTGATAACAATATATCCTCAAATTTTTTTAAGTTAGCAATATCATATTCCGCTAGAAATCTATCCTCAAACCCTAGCGCGGTTATTAACTGATACTTACTAGGGCGTGTTGATCTTTGTGGATTGAAATTTGTTCAATCTAGGGGCGATTAAATCGCGGCGCGAGGTTTGTAACCTAGTGGGCTAAGTAAAAACCGAGCAACAAAGAGTTAATCGTCCCTAGAAAGAACCCAAATGGTAGCCGCGACACTAAATCATTTGTCGTGTATTTAGCTCCCACCTCATCCAAGCACTGCTGCTCTGCTTGGGTCACTTGATTTTTTGATTGGTCACTAATTGCCTTTGTTTTGAACCATTCTGGATCTTCAAACTGCTCTGACGCAGACTGATGTATTGAATTTCTTAATGTAACTTCAAGTAGTTGAACTACTGTGAAAAAATGACTCATAATACTCTGCATTGACATATAAACAGCTATTAATTCATGGTCAGATTTACAGGAGAATACTTGACGATATGTTTCAAGCTTTTCCGTAGATAGACCCTTTTTTATTTCTGCAAGATCCAAATTATTTGCCCTTATTAAATTTATTAGGTATTATTACAACAACTGAGGCATTGCCTCTTGTTGTGATAGCCCTGTCCTCTTACGCTCTATGAGTATTGACAACAGGTAGCGAGTTTAAGAGCCATCCCAATTGGGGTGGCTCACTTGTTTCTGACGAACAATAAATTCTGAAACACACCTTATTGCCCTGTTACTTTTATTCTTGAATAGACATTATTAATAGCCTCTGATATTTGCAACATCTTACCTTGGTAATAAATAACCCTTGCGCGTTCATGAAAGCATGAGTTAATACCCTTAACGGTATTAATGAGATCATACTTTTTATAGGAAAATTAATGTTTTATTTTTTACTCTTCTTAAGTCTCGCGATTACACTAACAGGAGTACGTATTGCGACCCTGAAAGAAGGATTTAGTAGAGTTACCCGCACAGTAATGATGCTAGTCCCTACGGTTGCTTTAATTTATATTATTTGGCAAGCATATCCCCCATATAATTTTTATATGAGATTGTTATTTATAGCAATAATTTTTGAAATAGTATTAAGGATTTCTATAAAAGTTGAAGTTCGGTACAATTCAACGCTCAAACCTAAAGAATAATTTTAACAAGTATATTAGTCGAAATTGCCTTATTTAAAAGAGTTTGTCGCTGTAAGCAAAGCGTGACAAGCACTGGATTGACATATCAGTCACTTACAGACAATCCGACACCATACAGTGACATAGCGGTTAACATTTATATGTATGGACTTCACTGCTTTAGTCTGTCGTTGGTGAATAGCTATCTACATAAGAGATTTTATGTCAAAGCATGGTTTAATTATGTCAAAGTATGGTTTCAGCGACAGAGTTAACATTACTTACAATAAGCTGTTGGTATGTCACTGAGTTTCGTAGTGTAGGACTTCGGTGCTAGGTCACACTTTGGCTTCCAAGAATGAGTAAAGCCGCTGACACCTAACTTTATTGTATCTTGGCCAAATCTTTTATTAATTTCGTCTGAAATTTTCGTTTGCTTATTTACCTCTAGCTTTTGCGTCGCTTCAAAGAGACTTGTTTGCTGCATATCCGTGTTACTTATAAGCTGCTCTAAAATAACTCCCGTTTTTTTATATTTATAGCCATCCTTAAAAATGCGCTCAATGGCAAAAAGAGCGTACTTTAAAAGTACACTAGTATCAGCGCTATGTGATGGCAGTTTAATCTGTATGCTATTGCTGTACTGTGCATGCTCTTCTCTAAACCGATCAGTATGCAAAAATACAGTGACGGCCCCAGAAAAAAGATTAAATCCTCTTAACTTCGTGGCTGCCGACGTTACATGGGTCGCGAGTGCTTCTTTAATTAATCTTAACTCAGTTACATGAATGCCCATACTTTGCGATACACAAATTCTATCTCGGCTTTTATATAGGTCATTTAATTCTATCGCATTCACACCTTGCAGCTCTTGTACTGTGCGCGCAAGCACCACGCCATATTGCTTTTTAATTTGACCAACATCTAATTTCATTAATTGAAGTCCGTTATGAATACCTGCTTTTTCTAATGTTGCACCCGTCTTTGAACCTATGCCCCAAATGTCCGTTAATTTTACCCTCTGTAACGCCCATTCGACCTTTTCAGTTGTATCCAGGACTACAACGCCTTTTGTATGCGGTAACCATTTCTGCTCTTTAGAGCAATGTGATGCTAATTTAGATAAAGTTTTTGTTGGTCCAATGCCCACCCCACACATGAGACCTAAATTTTTCTTAAGTGTATTCTTAATTAAATGGCCGAACATTTTTAAGTTTTCAGAAGTATCACTGTGTATAACACCGATACTTTCATCAACACTATATCTTGTCGCCTCTAAAAAAAAACACTCAACTTCGTGGTGAAAACGCTGGCTCATTTCCCCAAACAACTCAAAGTTAGAACCCCAAATATGGCCCTTATTCTCATGAATTAATTTTTCAACTTTAAACGCTGGCTCCCCCATTTTAACCCCTATCGCTTTTAAAGGTTGATTGCGCGCAATAACGTTTCCTTGATTACTTGAAAGAACAGCAAGAGGTGTTCTATTGAAGTCAAACTGTGGGTTAAATGTCTGTATAAAAGCAACATATGCCGCGTTTATGTCGCACAATACGTACATCACGTGAATTTCTTAATTGCGCCAGTTACTACGCCCCATATCATATTTTCTTCCCAACTGTTCTCAGGATCAATAATCACCTCTATGTCGCAGTAATCTGGGTTTGTACTTTTGAAAAGTATTTTTTCTTTACTTATATCCAATTTTTTAACGACGAACTCGTTATTAATAGTCGCTAAAACAATAATGCCACTTTTAATTGGTATAGATCTATCAACGACGATAATACACCCGTCCGTTATGTCTGGTGACATGCTGTTACCATTAACAGTAAATAGAAATGTACTGCTCGGACGCTCAATAAGAATAGAGTCAAGACTAATTGGTTTAGATAAAAAATTTTCGCAAGGGTTTGGAAAACCAGCTGCAGGTTTGAATTCACCAAGCTGCAGTTCGAGAGTAGAGTTTGTAACAGGAATAGGAAGCACAAATAATTACCACTGTTTAAATATACAGCTATTTTAGACTTCACTATCTATTGTTGCAAGCGCTACTAAGATTGACGGCATATTATCTCTGTCATGCATCTACTTTCAGTAAAAAAGTAAGTGGAAAATACTAAGGTGCCAACTACCCTAAATTAGCATTAGTCCTTTTTAATTTTTGATTTCACAGCAGCAGTTACCGCTAACGCCATAGCTCCAACAATCAATTTTTTAGTTATTTGTATGCCACCAGCGGTACAAGGTTGACAAAATTCGTCTGCCCAATTCGCTCCTGAACGAGCAAAGTTATCGCAACCAGGTATACGACAAACCCGGACAATATTTTTACATTTCTCATTAGTACATTGACATTCATCGCGCATAAAAGTTGATTCTTCAATAACTTTAGGCATTACTTTTTCTTTACAAAAGGAGCATATTCCTAGCGGCTTAAATATTTCAGCATTAACGATTGTAAATTTTTTCAAACTATTATCTTCTATATTTTTTACGGATGCTTTGACGTCAACTATAACCGCAAAACTAAACTATATGGATATTTTAGCCTAAATGTATCGCTAAACGATATAAAATCGGTTTTACTTAAATATTAAACGCTCCCCTATTCAAAAAATTTGCTTCCAACAAAATATGTATCTAGCATAGATATACGGTTTTCGTCACCGTTGCCTCTCTCACGCTTTACGAGCGTACGGCCAAGAACGAAGTATGCCTAGCTTACTAAACCTTTAATTCAATCAACCTTTAACAAATCGGTTGTCTGGCTTTAAGGAGAGAAACAGTTGAGACATTATATTCCGATACAAAATAAGGATGATTAAAAATGTTGTCTAAGAAGCAATTCAACGCAGCAACAGCTCGCCTACAAGAATGCATCACTACTGAAGATGTATTTCATATGTTGCGTCATCAGCTCACCAAAACTGACAATGACGAATTACTAACAGATAAGCTCTCGCTACTGGAAGAGCTTTTCAATTATTTCAATGACGTGCGGCCGCTTGATAGACGGCGGGCAGAGAATTATATTGCAAAATCACTTTATGGAAAAAACCATAGTCAAATAGCGCATTTAATGCCAGAAAGTAATAAGTCAGAAAGTAATCACGATTATGGTATTCGTTGTAAATTTTACGGGCAGTTTATTGAGTTATTTTCTAGCTCAAGTATAAATGAACATGAAGCTATAGTGGCTTATAAAAAAACGCTAAGTGATAGATTGCGCGAATCATCTCCTGAGGATTTCTATATTAGTTACCAAGGATTCGATACACCTATTTGCCATGGTAATTTCTCTCAATTCAACACTCTTACATACATTGAGTTCTTAGATTTAAAAATAGTTATAGAGCTTTCATATATGAAGTGTGAAGATGGTTTAGATTATGAACCCGAAGAAAATTACCTTTTAAACATCACAATTAATAGCCAAACAATAGAGGAAATTTCGCAATCTATAAATCAAATTAATACAGATAACATTGAAGATGAAGTATCTATGTTGTTCGCATTCCTCTCTTTTTCCATGGCTTATGAGCGTTACAAACCAGCCACTGATTTTTACTGCAAAAAATTCCCAAAAGAAATGTTGGTCCAACACAAGTGGTCTATTGATATTAGTAAAAAGAACCTAGCAGCTAATGTATTTCGTTTCATATTGCCAGTGATTATCGGGGGTAGCTTTAATGAACCTGATAACACATCTGTATTACCATTCGAAATCAAAGTCGCTTATATGGATTTTGTATTTGATGAAAATGAGCAGCATGCAGTGCATGCTAGTGGCTTTTCTCATTCTCAAACCTCACCTAAGGGCAGTCATACCGGCTTGCTGTGTATTCAATCGCAAGATACTAAAGAGAAGCTGCTTATCGCTTGTGAATACATTATAGAGGAAGATGGCCTGTCTGTTACTCATCTAGACATAGCATTTAATGAATATACTCTGTTTAGTGGCGTTATTGATGGAAACCAAAAGGATGTATGGGAAATGACAGCGAATAAACTTGAAGCCAATATGGATTTTTTAAGAACTCTAAGTAGTTAGCCTTAACCATCATATACAATTCATTTTTAGAAGCCAGTATTGCGCGATTACATAAAAGTGTTTTACTGGCTAATTAGTGAAGACCTTGAAATTATAAATCAAACCTAAACAGCTGTATAATATGGAGTTGAGTTGTGAAATCTAATTGTAATGAAATAAGCGCTTTTGAAGCTCTGAAAAAACATCCAGCTCCATCTGTATCACTCATAATTGGGTGGGTCGGGTTATTGATGCTTACAGCAATAGAGGGGAATCCCTTTGAAACTGGCTATACTGGGTTAGCATTTTTTAGTATTGGATTATTCGCAAACTATTATTTAGTCGTAAATCAGAGGCTTATTAAGTGAGGAAAGGCTATGTCTTTAACAGTTAACTCTTATCGAAAAGGAAGTGCGTTAAGTCAAAACGAATTAGAACATATGGCTTTTTACGCTGTCAGTGCTATGGGCCCACACAATGTGTATGGGCTTATGCAACAAAGTTTTTTCGCGGAGATGATCGTAAGTTATAACGCAGGTAAAGGTGAGCTATATATTCTTTCCAATCCTAAGAACCTTTTAAGTTTCGCGTTTGTATTAGACAAGTATAATGGTGCCGGTGTTTATCATATTCATCTAGTTTCTACCTTCAGAGCTTGTCGCAAAAAAGGCTATGGGAGCTTTTTATTGGATCATATTATAAATAAATATCCACAACAGGGTATTACCTTAGAAACGCTACCTGAAAATATAGACTTTTTTAAAAGAAACAGCTTCAAAATAAAGACTGAAAACCTCACTCATGACTTTGTTGAAATGGAACTAAATGCTTCAAAAAAGGAAGGGTTTTCGATGGTCAATATGCAACCGAGTGTATACGACAAATATAGAGGTATCTTTAACGATACAGCAGAACGGTTGGGATATTAAAAACCCTGAGCAAATTGATTAATCAAAATTTAATATAAATGTATTCAGAGAGGTTAAATTAATAATCATTTGCCTAATAAGAATATTCAATTTAAGAACGGTCGAGCATGAATAAAAAAATAGCGTTATTTCTTTGTATTATATACTCTTTTTATGTACTTTTATGTTGGACCGAAATTTCACTTTTTAACGTTTATATTGTTGAAGGAAGTGATTATTTCGGCCTACTTAAAGCTGGCTCAATACTTCAATTGCCTTTCGCAGTCATTGCTTGGATAGCTTATTTTGATACATTTAATTATAAGCCACCAGCATTTACTAGCTAAAGATGGCAACACCCCATTATGAGCTCTTCTTGTTTATGTGAGTAAATCGTTATATATTAACAAAAGCTTAATACATATGGACGTGTAGAACTTAGTCAAATTAACTCTACAATCTCGCGTCTACTTATCATCATAAGGCGCAATTTTGGATAACGATAAAACTAGGTTCGTATTTGAAATCTCATACGATACATCTGAAACTAAAGACCACACCATTGATGCTGAAAAGCTAGGTGCAGCAATAATAAGTACTTCCAGAGCCCTCAAAAATGCTGATAAATCATTAAATGGAGAAAGTTCTGAATTGGGCCTCGATGTTAAAGCCCATTCTGAAGGTTCTTTCGTAGTAGAGTTTGTTACATATCTAAATGCAGCCGGTATAAATCCATTAACTTTACTTGGCTTTGCTGGTGGTGTAACTGCTACAACAATGACTGTACTCGGTGCTATATCAAAAATAAAATCTAGAACAATAAAACTTACTGAAAAAACTACCTCAGGTAAAACCAAATTGTACTTTAGTGATAAGGACTCTATAGAATTAGATGATAATGTAGCAAAGTTAGTTCTAAACAGAGATCTAAGAAAAGACTTAGATACGCTAATAAAAGCGCCACTGGACGGAACAACTGAGGCTAAATTCAAGATCACGGATCAAGATGGCAACGTAGTAACATTCGAAAATGAGGAAGTTAAAAGCTTCAAAACTCCGGATAGAACAATTGTAGATGAGATAACGGAAACTGAAGAAACAAAAGATGTTAGATTTGTAAAAATTAACTTTGAGAGCTCAAGTGGTTGGCAAATTCGCTTTCCTGATGGTGAAATTTCAACCGTTAAAATGTCAGATGAGCGCTTTTTAACTAGAATTAAGGGTAACGAGCAAAACTTTGTAAAAGATGATTTATTCAGTGTAATAATTAAGACTACAAAAAAACATAGAACGGGTAACAACCCAATTTATAATAAAGAAATAAAACGTGTTGTTCGACACAGAACCAGACCTGAAGCGAAAATTATAAAAGATAATGAGTGAAACAGAAGCGTACTTACAGTTTATAGCAATGATATGTATTTTCTTATGCATGCCTTACTGTGGGTATGTGTTTTTCAATTTGAGCAAGTGGGCTACTGCCAAGTTGTTTCCATCAAAATATTTAAAAATCGAAATCACCAATGAAACTGGACAAACTCGAATTGTAAAAATAGACATAGAAAATGATGAAGAACTGGTAGAAAAGCTTTTATGTGCAAGAGGTTCTTTTGAAAAGCAATAAAAAACTTTTAGGTTCTTTCATCGCAGGTGCTAATACTGCCTCCTTGGCCATAATTCAATATTGCTTGGCTGAGTCGGATTTCATCGAAGTTCTAACGATATGTACTCCCCTAGTCATAACACCTATAATCTATATAGGCGATTGGATATTTGCCAAGTTGGATATACAAAGTTCAGGTTGGATGCGCGCTAATAGTAAACTTGATAAACGAATTGAATATTTAATTAAGCGTCGCAAAGAAGCGAAAGATATGGGGGTTTGTACGAAGAAAATAGATGCAGAATATCAGAATGCCGTTGTTGCTCAATCAAACTTAATGGATGTAAAGGAAGTAAAATAAATTTCTACACTCGAACTAAAAGTTAAAGTATAAAGCTTACTGTTAGCAATTAAACAGTTAAAAACAAACAACCCGCCTCATAAAAAATATCACAATCCTGACAAAGAGCACTATAAGTGCTAATACAACAAGAAAACTAAAAGAATGAATTGCTTTATTTACTCTATGCTTAGCTACTACATGACTCCTATTTAATTTAATTCTGTTTTTTCATTTCAGAAATCACATTCCTCAATCAAGCGGCGAAGATAGTCTCCCAAATTAAATAAAGCGTAGTTTGAAAGTATTTCAGCTACAGGCATAGATAATTTAGTCGATTTTTTTAACAAAAGAACCTCTGCTTTATCACTAAAGGGGGACGGCATCGCAAACGTTATAGGATGAGTACCAAGTCTTTCGAGCAAACTCAAAAAAATTCCACTTAAATTACTGTAGTTCAGCGGTAAAACATAAACATGATAGTTATTCGTTAAGTTACTTACAGCGGCAGGAGATAACCCGTGCACTAGTAATGGTGCATCAAATGAAACTAGTGCTTTGAACTTTTTTGATAAATATCTAGCTACAGCAAAGTGATGAGACCCATTACTGTTATCTATAAAAAACCTTTTATCCCAATCATGAACAACTAACTTTGAATTATTCTGATTTGGAAAATCATGCCATGCTAGAGCACGGCCAAAATCTTCTCTGGATGCAGTATTAACAAGCTCTGGTGAACTTGTTGTTGCCAGTTGGTCCATACTGCTGAACAACGACAAGTTTGATTTCGAGGATCTAAACCCCTTTATCTCTGAAATATCACACCGATAACTATCTATTGAACTTGTAACGCCAATTTTATCTAAGAAGTCAATCGAATCTCTGACTTCACACTTTACGCGTGGTTTGGGTCCGGTACTCTTAACCCAAATGCGAAAATCCTTTTCTTGGGCTAAAGTATGCCATTGAGTAACATCATCAAGGCTTATAGATTTACTCTCAACTAGGTTAAATTGAAACGCTTCACAATTGTCTCTCATGAGGTCTCTAAGGCTTTTACATAAAATGAGATTGAATATTCCCAACATACTTCTAACTCACCCCTCATTCCTAATTACAAGCTCTTGTTACATTGTTAAATACTAATAGCAACTCGTTATATATATCTAATAATATTTTATCCTGCACATAGCATAAAAAATTACTAAATGGTTCTATAGCATCACAACGGGCCATCTCAAAATTTACCATTTTATTAAATAACTGCTCTTTTGTTTGCAATCCATCAGCATCAAAAAATAAATCTACTCCTTTGAGCTTTAATACAGCATGATCACGAAAGTCAGATGAGCGTGAAGCATGATAAACCTCAACTTCTTCGATAACCTGGCTAGCAGCATACGCCAGTGTGTAACACCCACCATCAAACCAACCACAGCCATAAATCGCCAGCAAGCTATCAGAAACTTCAATGGTCGCAGTATGTAATACCTTTAACTGATTTATTATGTGCACATGGCGCGGCATTAACGAGCTCGATTGAGTGACATAATCACAATTGAATGTACTCTCATTCACTATGTAAATTCTCTTTAATATTTAAACTAAAACCAATTTACCGCTAAGTATTAAACGCGCAACTGACTGATTTTGATATGGTGTTAATATATGAATATTAGTGAGATAAGTATTGTGATTAGAATTTATAAAATATTGAAAGGGTTCCGAACTAAATAGATAAGAAAGTGGCCAAAGCTAGCCACTTATTAAATTACTAAAGTTTTGAAGCCAATCTCTTAGGGTAACTAAAGGGTTGGCATTCGATGCATTTTATTTCGTGTGCTTCCGAGTGCGCTGGATTTATTATAAAATTATATTCATCTGGGCAAATAGACGAAGGAACTTGCAATACAGCTTCTTCGATACTCGTTAACCAGTCGGTGCCCACTATTTGAGTGTTTGAAATATAAGGGTGATCATCCCAACCACTAGGCAAGTCAGATACAACTAACCGTTTAATTTTCATTTTATCCGGTATTAATATGGAAGTGACTGATAATTGTTTGTTAAGTATATCCGTAGAGTCGTTGACCAATCTCTCAAGCATTGCAAGTGAACGGCTGCTTGCAGTATATACAACGGGTTTACCTACCTTATGCCAACGACCTTCTGCATAAAGACCACCAATACCAGATAGCGCGTTACTTGTATTGTTATGCACCGTTGGGGCAATTCTATAACAAATCATCAGGCAGTGAATCCGTACTCTAACCCATTAATAATCCGCTTAATCAATTCACGGCCGCGAATAGTATGCAAAAAGTCTTTTGGTGCTTTGCCATCGAACTGGGTATGAGCTGTATTCAACCACTCATTCCATCGTTTCACATCACCAAAATATGAAATGCCTGTAGATGACAAACGTGCAACTTCCAGTGCATTTTGACTTAAGTTAATCCCTAAAGGTTTGCGATCTTTTACATGACGTTCTAAAGTTCTAGTTGTAGTACCAATAGTTTTAGCAATTACCTTTTGTTCCCACCCAAGCGATTTACTTAGAAGGAAAATAGATGAAGCTTTTAAGCCTTTAGTAGCCACATTAATTTCTTCTAGTGTATTTGAGTTGTTAGAGATTAAGCCACCACTCACTACTTTTATAAAATCTAATTTTACAGTTTCCATAAGCACCCCTCGACAATTGTCGTTTATTGTAGCGCCAAATGTCAAAACTAGCAAGGTGGGCTAGTATGAACCTTGCTAACTTAAATTCAAATATTCTACATTTGTGCCATTGCGGGTCTCCAAGCCTATGATAGATTATTGTGTGCTCGCTAGTGACCGGGCCAAAATTTAATTAATATAATGGATTAATAATGAAAACTTTAATAAAAACTACAATTGTAGCTTCCACATTATCTTTGGCTGGCTGTTTGTCTATAGAGCCCCCTCTTATTACGCAACAGTCGGATGAAGTTTATGAATTTTCTAAAGAAGCTAGCTTTGCTTTGAATGTTGCACGAATGTCGAGAAAAACAGCGGGGCTATCTGATGTATCACTACCGGAAAACTCACAATTTAAATCTAATAGTGCATTGGTAGGTACAGAATACGCAATATCTTTTCTGACAGGCGGGCTTACTAATCTTGCAGGAAGCCTTGGGGCGCAGTCCAAAGCTGATAAGGCGTTTAACTGGAAGCCAATGCTTATCTTTACAGCCGAATTAGATAATAACAATATAGATTCAAGCACAGTGAATGTTATTGAGAATGAGCTATCTAAAACATTTAAAAACATGGGTTCTACCTTCGTGGGCATGGCACGTAGTTCGGATTCACACAGAGATGATAACTTTGCAATCTTTGATAAGGGCGAGGCCTGCGATAAATCGGAACTACATAAAGTTAGTTATGAACAAATTTTAGCTGGTGGGTTATTTAAAGATATATTACCTAAATATGATCAATCTTGTTTTACTTCAGCCACTATAGAAGTAACTGGAAAAGTAAAAATAGAAGACAAAATTCAAGACGTTATAGTAGTTATATTTCAGAGTGGGTATCGAAGAGTTACCGATATTACCTCTGCAACTTCAGGGTTTGCACTTGTGCCAGAAAGCTATGGGCGTTGGGGCTCAGGTATAAGGTACAAAGTTGGCGCACCATACGCAGTGTCAAACAGCGAAATACATTTTTTTATTAAAGAAAATTAGGATAGATTAGCACTTAAGTCTAACCACTAACTTAAGTGCACAAACTGAGTTAATGTTACTGAACAACCACCAGCAGTTTGTATATCATAGTTGCCCTTCAACAGTAATCATAGTTCTGAGTGTTTGAATAAGTTCTAGATAAAGACCTCTTTCAGTCTCAGTTATATCATTATTTTTAAGTACACCTTCGTATTTTTTTATTTCACATCGCGCTGTTTTGTCATAATGTTTTATGAATTTCAGTGCTTCACAAACTTCTTTAGACTGCTCTTCAATTGGTAGACCAATTCTAAGCCTATTATTTATGTGCTTCATCAAAAAGTGTACACTCTCAGCTAAATGAGTCAAACTAGTTGCACTAACCCCTGCACTTTGAGCTGTAATTAAGACTAGATTATCAGATTGCATTTTGTGGTCTCCCGAAATAAAAACCCTGCCCAATTTCACACCCTATCTCAGTCATAAGCTTTGCCTGCGCTGATGTTTCTATCCCCTCGACAACAACTGACAACTTAGAAGCTTTAGCCATAGCAACGGCTGCTTTTGTTAAAGCAAGCGTCTGGGGATTTGCAATAGTGCTACAAAATACACGGTCAAGCTTTATAGTATCAACAGGCAAAAACATAAGGTATGCGATATTATTTGAGCCAGTTCCAAAATCATCTATCGACAATTTGTAACCTAAAGCTTTTAGCTTTTCTAAACCTAAGTGCATTTTACTGTTTTTTGAAATCTCGACTGTTTCAATTATTTCAAACTCAATTAGATAAGTCGGAACTGCAAATTTCTTAAGCGCGGCTGCAATAATTTCGAAAGTTTTTATATCTTCTAATGAGCTGGCATCAAGATTAATTGCTATAGGTAATGGATTACCTAAATCTAACTGCTCGCGACAAGTTTGAAATGCCTTATTAATAACCCAGTTATTAAATGAATTATTTAGAGAGTGGTTTTTAATGCTACTTAAAAAATCACTTGGAGATAATAACCCCATCGTAGGGTGGCACCATCTTATTAGAGACTCATAACCACAAATAGGATAACCAGGCTTCAAGTTTACTTTTTTTTGAAACCATAATTTCAATTCATTATTATGAATGGCAAGCTCTAAATCTGTTTTAGTAAACTCATGTTTTTCAGGCTCATTATAAATAGGTGAATTTGCGCTGGCCTCTAAACATGCTTCAGTATCCCTTAAGACTTCATCAATAGGTATATAAAAAGAATGATATGAGGTTAACCCTACCCTAAGAGTAGCTGTTGTAACATGACTAGGGTTATCGAACAGCGTAAAAGTGAAATCTTGCTGTATAGCATCAACAATTCTTTTCCTACCCTCACCATCTATTTTGTTTTTTATAAGTATACCGAATGCGCCTGCTTGGTACTTAGCCAGTAAAAACTGATTATTAATATTTTTACTAATAAGCTCAATAAGTCGGTCACTCACTTTATCAATTAATACTTCACTTTGCAGATAACCAACTCTTTGAATAATACTTTCAAAGCCTGTTATTTTAACTACTGCTAAAGAAAATGGTGACTTTTTCGAAACATGGTCATCAACATTAAAAAAAAGGTCTTTCCGTGTCCCCGTTTGAGATTGTTGAAATGTAAATACGGTTTCGTTATTAAAATGTAAGTCCTTAAATCTAGCAATCGTGCTATTACTCATTATTTTTAAAACCTTTAAACGGCGGTGGGATGATGATTGACTGCATTATATACGCTTTGCGTAGATAGCGTAAGCACATTGAATCTATTATAAGTTATAACGGTAATTATTTGCAGACAGTTTTAAAATGTGTAAGTTAACAGTGAAAATATTTTAACCGGAGTTGTAATGCGAAGACTTTACTTTGTACTTGCCCTACTGCCGCTTTATTGTAGCGCTAACGTTGATTATGAAAAGTGGGTATATGCGCCACCAAAGCATAGTGCGTCTTACTGCATTCCTATAAAAGAATCAGTCGAACAAGCCCGACTTGTAGCAAAAGAGTTCGCTGCCGAAGAATTACAGACCCGGTTCGATAAAAAAGAAGTTATGGGTTATGAATCACTAATATCACGGAATAATGATGAAATAGTCACTAGTAACTATGAGCAGAACATAACAGCTGTCTCAATTTACACAAAGCTAAACGTGGTTGAAGTAGCGGAACAAATTATAAATAATGAAATTTGTGTTTTAGTTAGAGAAAAATAAAAAACCGCAATTAAGCGGTTTTTACATTTAAACGGATGCCGTTACTTCTTCATCTTGTAATAAAAAGAGATTTAACATCGTTTGTGTAACACTGATATTATTTGGTTTTAATTTTCTATAAAAAACTGAAACCCTAACATCCTCACTTTCGACAATTATATAGTACTGGTTATCAATAGCGCCTGTTGGTACTAGTGCCACTTTGTTAAAAACAGCCTTGGTTAAATATGATCGAGTATTGAAATTTAGTCCTAGAAATAAAAGCTCAATAGTTAATCTCTTCTTTTGATCACAAAGCGATATTTTTCTTCTTGTTAAAAAAGGTAATACACAAACAATAAACCCCACTGGAGCCCATGTAGGCATTGTGTATGTATAAAGTACTGAATGATACATAATGCTTAAGTTAACAAATGAAAAGAAGGCTGCTATAACTCGTATTGGCCTACTAAAGTAATTAACTGAAAAACCTGTACCTAAAACCTGATTACTCTTAGATTTTTTTTCAAATGGTGCAATGAACATAGTTTAAACATTTCCTAATGCTATCAATGATGTGTATTACTCTTATTAAGCTCAGTATCAATAATTGGCTTAATAATTCCTTCATAAACTGCGATAGGCGTTTTAGCACCTGAAGCAGTGAAAATTGGTTCGCTCAAATTTCTCTTCAACCTACTAACTAGATGACAATTTAGTGCTTTTTCGACTTCTAGGTTATTTATAGTCCAAAACTCAACTACTATAAATTTCAGAATATTAATTAGGAAATCTCCACGACTATTTTTGCATTTCAAATTCAGGTTTGAAGCCATTGCCCTTAAAGGGATAACTGTATCAGGTAGCTTAACCAAGCCCTTTTTAACTTTAAGAAATGGATTATAATTTTTATTACAAACAACTAAACCTGTATCCAAATTAATCCAAAGCGCTAATGTAGCCACCCCCGATTCATTCATGCTAGGTGATATTAAAGACATTGGATCATTATGGTAATAAACATAACTAAGTACATTTATAGCCATGATCTGATTGTTGGTTAAATTTTCTATCTCTTTCATATTAACTCCACGACTTTAAGATGCATCTATCATCTGGCACTTTACAAAATGCGCAATAATCAAAATCGTATATTGAGGTTAAATTTTTCATTAATTTTCAATACAGCCTCTTCAAATCGAACTCCCTGCTTGAGCATATCTGAGAGTCCACAAACTGCTTTTGCTTTACTATGAGAGCGTGCATCCGTTAAATGAGCTACCGGCCATTCAACAAACCTTTTGTAATAAGCTCCAAAATAAGGTCCTAATGTAATCGTAGAATCTGCATCAACAAATAAAGTATTCTTGTTGTATTTTTTTATAGCCTCACTGAAATCATCCTTTTGGCTAGTGAGCACATAAATTGTTCCTACATATTTGGTAAATAATCTCGCACAAACATTTAGAGCATTATCATCTCCAACAGCACAGGCCGGTATTTTACGTGCTATGAGTAAACTCGCTAAAATAGGATCTCGTACAACAATAATAAAATCGTTCGATTTATTTATTGGATGATAAAAATGACAAGGGGGAAAATGTTTCATAGTAGGGAACGGTGTATACGATGATTTTAATAGAGAACCCGTATAACCCCATAAAAAGATTTTTCCTTTGGTAATAAACCAAGGTACAGCAACACCATTAATCGTGTTATCAAAGACTAACTCTTGGGAAGAGTTATTCTCTAATGAAGGTTCAAAGTAACCAAGTGGTGCTTTTTTCATTAATTCTTGGGTAAATCCAACTTTTACGAGTTCAGTCACTGAATTATTATGTGAAATCAAGTTATCCCTGAGTAATTGATATACAGAGACAATTTTTATTTTTAATTTTTCCTTATGAATAGGTTTTGAATGATGAGCCCTCTTAGCAGTATTTCTTAAAAGATATTCAGGAATTTTCAGTTTAATAGATGAGCAAAGAGAAATGGCTGCAGACTCATGCGATAAATCATTAACTAGTTTCAATGCATATACCAGGGGCGTATGTTTTTTACATATATTGCAAGCAATACTAGGGCTTCCGAAATAATGGTATGCTGAATGCGACCAACAAGCAGGACAAATTAACTGACAAGAATTCGAATCCCTAGAATTTTTTTTTGGTAGCAGGGCTTTAAACAGACCAACATCGATAAGATTTATGTTTTTGTATAGTTTATCAACCAAGAATTCATCCAGTGCACCTTGCATTCTCATCCCCCTTCAAATTAATTAACACGAAACTCTACCACGTATTCAATATTAAGCGTACCAAATAAGTTTGATATTTTCAGTTACCTATAAATAAAGGGTATCTGGAATAATGCGTGGGAAATTCATCAAATAACTTCCACACATGTTCCTGCTAAATTGGGAATTTAGTCAAATTCACCTTTTTAAAGTAAATTACAAAGAGTGGGAATGTGAGCACCGTAATAGCGTTTTTCCTCGATGACTTCCGTTTTATATCTTTGCTTATGTGAAGTTGAACCAACAAGGCTATCGGTCATTAAGTAAAAGACTGGAGCCTCTTTAACGGGTTTACGCTTCTTCTTGCGAATCGGACTGGTTGTTGGCTTATTTGCCTCTGCGCTGTAGAGCATTTTGGCTCTAACGACATCAAAACTGTATCCTCTCCCCATACGCTGAACATCCTTTGCATAGCGATTAATTCTCTCAGTATAGGCATTTGTTATTTCGTAATCAAAAACAAAACCATTCAAAATCTCTGGCATCCAGTTGTTTAATGCTTTTGTTAAATCCTCAAAATAGTGAACCACATGAGGTGACAACCCTCTTTGCCAATCCATTAAAGCTTGCTCTGCGGTTTTGGAATCTAAGCCTTGGTCAAACAAGCAGTTAAAAGCTTCTTTCGCATCATAGGCCAATCCTAAATCTGGAAACCATGCTGACCATTGTTGTAGTTTTTCAACCTCTTCATCGGTCAATGAATACCGACGCTTTAACAGAACAAAACGGTCATTCTTTAGTTTGATACGCTCTTTTTTTTCGAGCTGGCTGCGAATGCAATTACGAGCTTTTTCAAGACATTTTGAGGCGGTGGCGACAATGTGGAATTTATCAATTACTATCACAGCATGAGGTAAGACCTGCTTCACTGCATCTCGATAAGGCGACCACATATCCATAGTCGCAATCTGAACTCTCTCAGGGTTTTTGAGAGATTTTAATTGTTTAATGACATCGTCTTTCTTACGTGAAGGCAACATGTCAAACACACTACATTTCTCGATATTAGTTAAGATACAGCGATAACTACCGACTAGCTTTAATTCATCAATACCAAGCACTCTAGGCGTTTCAAATGGCATGGCTTTAGATTGAGTTTCAACATAATCATCAAAAACGTGACGTATGGTTTTTTCATCCAACCCTGTCTCTCTGGCAACCACTGCAAAGGTATCACTCATTGAACGCTTTTGAATGTACTCTTTGAGTCGTGTGGTCATTAAGCGCTTATCGTCAATATCAGCTAGCGGCTCTCGAAAGGTTTTACCACATGAACGGCATTTATAACGCATACGATTAATTTTCAGGACAACAGGTTTTCCCTGCATTGGGGTATCAAAGAAAACCTGTTCTGTTTTGTCATGAGAATAAAGTTGAGTAAAGCCACAATGCGGACAGGCTTGTGGTTTTAGTCGGTTTTCTACGGTGATTTCTAAATGGCTTTCATGCTCTTGTTGAGAGAGAACATGAAAGCTTTGCAGATTGAGTAAACTCATAATAAGCGTTACTCAACTTTGACTTTGAATATAGTCAAGATATTGATTTCGTTTCTGATATTCCAGGTACATCATATATTGCCCCATATACTCAAAGTCTGGTTCTCCATCATCATTAATGGGGAGCATAACTTTATCTCTTGAAATGCGCTTGTCGTTAATCTCTCTATTGAAGTTGTATTTATTCGACAACCTATTCGTTAAAGTCGCTATAAACAGGTAGATATGGCGGTCAAAATTATCATTTTGTAAATGGGTTACATGGTCACTTGCGACAAATTTGTACGGATGATAAAAGCTTGAGCCAACGCTTCCACTATTTGCGATAGTCAAACAACTTGAGAATATGCGAACCCCCTCTTCATTCCCTATAAAATTATCTACTCCATTGTTTGATGCTGTTGATGAAACATAAGGATGTTTTCCTTCTGTTTGATTTGCTTTAGTAAGGCGTTTGCCGCGCTGAACAAATTTAAAAATGTCTTTTAGAAAAAACTCATGCCATTCTTTATCCTCAAATGGCTCAATCTTTTTGGGCTTAAGTTTTGCCAATTCTTTACGGCAAAAACCAATGTACTTAGCCTTTTTCTTTTCCATAAAGGCTTTTGTATAGCTTTCCATTAATTGCCAGTTTGGAAGACCTCCGTCTCCAAGTGGAAGCATAACCTTCTGACGGCTTAAGCGTTTTTCATTGAATTTGTAACTATATTGATACTTGCTTTTTTGTTTTAAAATTGAGTTTTTTAATGACAGGTAATGGTATTTATTTCCAGCTGCATTTTTTAAGGATAAGCGTTTTACGTCATCTGAAAAAATGGCTGTATAAGGGTGGTAAAAATTTTCTACAACACTGCCGTTGTAATTAACCCCTAGAACATTAGAATCTTCAGAACGATTTGAATCTGAAACAAAATTTGTAATCCCATTATTTGAGTCAGTTGAACCAATAAATGGCTTAACACCAGTTGTCATATCCGCCTTGGTTAATCTAACTCCAGATTTTATTTCTGCAATATCTTCAATAAAAAACTCATGCCATTCAGCATCCGCAAGATTCACCGACATATCAAACCTCCTTTGGATAATCTGATTCGAAAAGATATTCTCGGTTTTGCATAATCATCGAAAACTCAAATGTCAGGTAATCGCCGATAGTTTTTTCAAAGTCAGCATCACTTGGCAGTTCGTCATTGAAGTAATAAAAGCTATGAAGCCATTCATCATCGGCTTCAACTGTTGTTTTTACACAGAACTTACTCTCCGCTTCGATACGGTCAAACCACACATCTAAAAGGTGCTGTTTTCTATCTTTAGCCTGCTCTGTTTCAATCAATCCAACATGAGGACTAACCTTAAATCCATCCTCCCTAAAGTCGATAAACTTACACACCTTGTCTTCTGGATGAGGTTCACCAGCCGTAAAAACCGCAATACATGGAATGGTTCCCACACCATAAAACGTGTCTTTGTTGAGCGAGATAACGCCTTCTAGCGTATGGTTTTTAAGGATGTTAGCCTTTATTGCTTTTTCTTCCTTTGATTTTCCTGTTAAAGAGGATTGCGGAATAATCACAATTGCCCGACCACCTTCGACTAATGAATCTAGCAAGTGCTCTGTAAACGCAATCTCATATAAATCTGGATTTTTCTTTGAGCCTTGTGAATATGGCGGATTCATCATCCCAACAGTTGCACCTTTTAATTGGAGCTTGTTTGGGTCTTCGTTTAGAAAATTGTGATTAATTAGATTGCTTTTTCCATCGCCTCGCAAAATCATATTGGTTGTAGCGATGGTGAACATATAGGGTTGTAATTCAAAACCATGTAATTGTTTCTGACGGATGTTCTTCTTGGTATTTTCATTATCTGTTTGTGCAAGCATATGATGCATAGCCGCGATTAAAAATCCTGCTGTTCCCGCACAAGGGTCAAGCACGGTGTCATCCGATTTGATGTCAACTAAATCACAGAATAGGTCGGTAATATGCTTAGGTGTCAATACAATTCCAAGGGTCTGTCCATCACCGCCAGAATAGGACATAAACTCGCCATAAAAGCGCCCTAAATAGTCCTCAGAAGAGCTTGTGTATTTGATGCTTTTGTAAATTTTGTTATGCAGAAACTCAGTGAAATGTTTAAGAGGCGTCTTATTTAGTGTGGTGTTTATCTCATTTAAGATTTGTGTATCTTTAATAATCGAAAACTGGCTAAGAATCTTATCCCTTTTGACATCTGGAGCTACTTTTGAACGCTTAAGGTTTTTTTCGATAGCGCTATATATTTTGTCGCCATCTGTATCAATCTCATCTCCAGTTAAGTGATTGACATCAAAACCACCGAATTCAGCCTCTCTAAGGGCTAATAAAATACCCGAAACAATTAGTGGTTTATCAATATCTTTTAGATTTCCGTAATTCCTTAAATCTTCGTGCAGTTCTGAGGCATCACGTAAGATTTCAGCGAGTTCTTTTTCTTGGTCGGTATCCTCTTGCAGAACTTCTCTCGTATAGTATTCAATAATGTTATTTTCATTGAATGAGATGAAAGACTCTACCTCTGGTAGCTCACGGTAATACTCTGTTTCATCAATAAAGTATGGGCTCATTTTGTGTTTCTTTTCATCGCCAGAAATACCAAAGGCGATAACTTTCTTGTAAGACGTGTTTTGAGCTAAATGCTGTCCATAAAAAAGAGCGCCGTTAACAGCAAAATCCTTAACATCCTTAACCGTTCCGCTAATCAAGCCTTTTGAATCAAGCTTTACGTGTTTAGCAACATCAGCTTTATTCTCTATAACAAGAATAAAATCTTTCACAACGCCAACAAATTCAGGAAAACCCACTTTTCCAGAGCCACTTTTGGAAGCTGTTTTTAAGGCATTATCAATTTCAAGAATAGTGCTACCTTGTGGTTCAAGTTCGATGCTTGCTTCTTTTAGTAAGCCATGAACCCATAAATCTGTTTTTGCTTCTTTCTTCGCCATTTCCACACTCCATTCCGTTTTATGATATAGAGTATAGCATAAACATTTCCACTGACTATTCCGCTTTATGAGTTTTTGATAAAAGATTGAAAAACTTAGTTTCCACGCACTATTCCAGACACCCTAAATAAAAGAGTCCGGTTAATTTAGCTGGCTAAAAAAGGCTCTATTTCTGTATGTTATTGCCAATAATTATGCAAATTCTAATTATACCCCCCAACTTTAGTGTGCTTAATCCCCACGGAGCCAGAAAAAAACACGCATAATTACTATATAGAAAATATTAAATTCAATTTTCTATGGGAATTAACATATTCATTGGTATTAAGTTAAAACGTATTCTGACGTCTAAATAACAATTCAAGCGGTAAGTTATGGCACTAGCAAAAAATGATAAAGAAGAGAGACCTATTTTGGCAGTTGAAGAACGGATTTTAGAAGGTTTAAAAATTGGCTTACACATAATAGCCAAAATTAGAGGCTTTAGAGTGGCATTTACTCCTGTTGTTTATTTTTATATTGAATTAGTTGCGATAGATAAGCATAACGACAATCAGGAAATAGAAATTGGTTTTTGGCCGGGTATGTCAAACGAACTTAGGGAAGCACAAAACACATTAAAGGAAATTAAGGAAAGGTATAAAAGTGTTAAAATCGTACATTTAAAAGATCCTGTTTATCTTAACTAGATAAACAGGAATTGTAGATTTTTAATTATGAATACTCACTAATTGTTCGTCAGGATAATAACCACATAAATAGTCGGTGTGGTCGCCCTTATTTACAAAAGGGACCAGTAAAGATGACTCGCCGGCATTTAAACTACAACATATCTTTTCACCTGTACTAATTGTAGAAATGATCTGGTATTCGGGCTTGCGCGGCACTACATGCAGGCAGCTTTTATTTCCGTCGAGATCTTGCTCTACCAAAAGTCTTTGCCTTACATCTTCCATTGGGTAATCTTGGTACTCAATTGGTTTAAGAATTTGTAATGTAAAAACATCTCTACCTAAAAATTCATAAACTATTTTATTGTGTATAATTAATCTCACAGTATCTGTTGCGAAATAAGCTAAAATTAGTCCGCCTATTAGCGAATAAATAGAATTGATTGATCTTACATTCAAAATTTACCACTCATATTTTAGTTCCTGAATAACTTTCATAGTAACGCTTTTTGTTGATAGTGTAAGATTTGCCGCGTAGAATGTAAACTTATAAGAGCTTGCTTGTTATAGCTCTTTATTAATAAAAGTCTCATGTTCTTTTATTAGTCAAAGCCCCACTCCTTTTATGGGGCTTTTTTATGCTTCATACCAGTTTGAATTAAACTCCTTGTTGAACATCAATAGTTAAAAAACACTCAACGCTGAGATAACGCTATTCAATAATTAAGTATGTTGTCATAAAACTACATTATCAAAACTTTTTCATTTTGAGGTAATTTATTATGTCCGAAGTATCGCCATGGCTAAGTGCAATTAGTGCGTTTGAAAGAAGGTTACAAAAAGATAATTTGAAGCTTAATGAATATAGATGTTTAGCAATAATCCATGAAAAACCGGAATTAAGTGAAGAGATGTTGATAAACTTTATTAGCCATAATGAACTGGAGCAAATAGGTAAAATGGTTGTAGATCGGCTACTAACTAGGGAATTACTCGAAAGAGATGAAGAAAACAATAAACTAAAGCTAACTGAGCATGCAGCAATGATTATTGATGAAATATATCGGTTGTGCCAGTCAAGACTAACTAGACCCCTTTTTGTAGCACCGAACTATTAATTAAAGAAAGCTACAGTGGCTGCAAAGAGATCACACAGGCTTTGAATAGCATAGTAAGCGCTATCTTTATTTGTTAAGTAAATAATAGCGCTATAACTATAAGAATTAGTATAGAAACTCGACTCGCCTATTTCTAGCTCGTGCATCAGGGCTCGTACCAGGGTCTGCTGGATGCGACTCACCATAACTTACACATGTAACCTGCTCGTACCTAACGCCTAATTCAGTTAGCTTTCTACATACGTTATTAGCTCTCTTTAAACCTAAGTTCAAATTGAATTTTGCTGAGCCTTTTTCATCAGTAAACCCTGCAACTAGAACGCGAATACTTACATCTGAAAGCAGGTAGTTAACATGCTCTGTAAGTAACGCATCCCACTTATCTGCGACCTCATAAGTACTAAATGGAAAATAAATTGTTTTATTTCGCGGTTGCTCCATCAACAAAGGGTAAACCTTATCGGACATTGCTGCATCAAGTGCGAATTCGATTTGCTCCTTGCGAGTCAACTCAAGATTTCTATTTATATTTCTGTTCGCCTGAGCATCATCTTCTGTTTTTATAAAATAAGATTCAGGAGCTGTATGGGTAAGGCGTGATGAGCTTTCCCAGTCAGTTTGTTCCGTAACCGTAGTGCAACCATTCAGAAATAGGCCTGCCGTAGTTGCTAAAATTAAAATATTCTTCATTTACCTCAAGTACCACAAGTTCAATATTCATTGTTAGCATTCTAACGCTATTTTTTAAACTTGCATACACTTTAGCCTTTATAAGCGTATTTCAAACGTAATGTGCAAATAATCAGCATTAAGTCTTAATTTACTATGTTACAGGAACTGATATTGCTATAGTGTTTACACACTCCATATCAATCATGTAAGCAGGCTTTCAGGCTTGAACTACTACGGTATCAATTACTGGTCGTAAAACAGCCAATCTATTGACTATGTTAATGATGTTAACTAATATGGAATAAGACATAAGGTTATATATACGCGAAATGCAGAGACTTGAGACTAAAAATGCCGATAAGATTGATGATAGTAATTCTTTTAAATTAGATCCTGAACTAGTAGAAGCTCAGGTTCGAAAAGAACTAGTTTATCAAAATTGTCAAATTAATGAGGTTCAGCGTGAATTAAATATGCTGCTCTATAATTCAAAAGTTATTAAATCTCAGGTCTTTAAAATCCCTTCTATTATTGAAGGTGAAGAAGAAAAAGATATTAAAAGAATAGATATTGAAAGTGTAAGTGGTCGGCAAGCATACCGTCTTGCTGTTAACTCTTTTCCGAAAGTTTTTGCAGATGATGGCATGTCAAAAAAAGCCGCCTTCCGATTGCCTGGATATATACAAGTAAATTCTGATAATAACAAAGAAATATTCGCTCTTGTACAATCCCTTAATAAGCATAAAGATCATTTTAAAGATGCTGTGCTTAGATTACCTAATGCTAAGAAAAAATTTGACGTTGTTCATGATTTATTTCCCGGCCTCGTAACTAAGCAAATGTACCGTAAGTTACATTGTATTGAGGGTGATGTTTTAAGAGCTGGCTTTTTTTGGACGCAGCGATTCGTTACGAATAAAACTGATAAAATTAAAGTAATTGATAAATTAAATAAGCATAAAAAAACTCCCCCAAGAAATTCAAATATGACTGAATGGGAAGAGTTCATAGCTTCCGAAATAAGTCTAATTAAAGAATTAGACGACGATACAGAGCTAAGATATAAACGAGTAGCAAAAGTTACCCCAATGGTAAATGTTTGGACTAATAAAAACCGACAGTTTAGCGCCCATTTACCTATTATAATTCTAGGTGGTCAACCTATTAAAGTTTCACCACTTATAAATTACGATGCTACTTTCAAACGTTGTGTGCGTTCCGATGCAAAGATTTATGGCGCACCTATTCTTGAACGATTGAATTTATACCGAAAATCAATCTTAGAGTAATTAACACTAAGTTTTCTTAGTTTACTAAAAGAGTGTTTAAAATTATTATGAATAGTGAATTAACTAAAAATATCACTGGCCTAGCTCCTCCAGGGCAAGAATTGAGCTATGAAGAAGCTCAGCAATATGCGATACAAAATAACATTAAAAGCATGCGTCAATGGTTTGATTTCCACAACCCACGTAAAGGCGGGAGCCCAAGACCTCAAAACATACCGGGTGACCCATCTAAATTTTATGGCCGTCGGAATGCATGGCATGGTTGGCCTGCTTTTTTAGGCACTAAAACAAAAGCAACTCAAATTCAAAAAGATGAATTCTTAAACTTAGATGAAACAAAAGCATGGTTTAAGAGTCAAAAAATTTATACCGTTACTCAATTTCGTGAATTTTGTAAAGATGGGGAAAGACCTGAAAACATCCACTCAGCACCCGATAAGAAATTTAATGTTAAATTTTCAGAATTACTATGCCCAAAACTGAACAAATATTTGTCATTTGCTGAAGCTAAACTATTAGTTCAAGAATACAAGTTTGCTAACTACATGGAGTTTAGAGAAGGAAGAAGGAATAACCTGAAAAAGTTGAGTGTGGTTCCAGTTAACCCTGATAAATTTTATGAAAAAACTGAAGAGTGGACAAGCTGGCCTGACTTTTTAGGTTATTCACGTTTGCGATAATAGTGATTAGTAAATTAGTGTCGGATAAATTTTAATTAATATTCGACACTTATGCTTTTCAAAATCGCGTTTCCGTTTCGTAATTTAAGCCTATAGTGTTCAATCGTGCATTATCCAATATCAACTCTTCAGCTAACTCAAAATACAAATTAAACTTACTATCACTTCTAGCTATAGCAACATAAGGTAGCTGGTGGTCCCAATCTTTACTAAATGCCCCTTCCATTACTTCCTTACCGCCTTCAACTAAGCACTTACGTACAGTAGGTGAATTGCCAAATGAGAAGTCAGTACAAACATCAAAGTTCGACAATAAAGTAATAAGATTTAACTTCTCATAGCTAAGGTATAACCTTCTGTCATCTCTATATTTAGTTTTTATTGCGTATTGAAAATAATCAAGATCCGGTGAAGTGACTAAATCTTTTTTTATACCTAGGTTAACGATTTCTTCTACCTCAGTACCAAAATTACCATTAACACCAATAGTTAAAGCCTTAACTCCATCAAGCTTATCAAAATAATTTACTGTATTTTTATTATGAGTTAGAAGCTCCAATAATTGAGCCTCCGTATTTATAAGCTCTCCTGTATTAAACGATACTTCAAATCTTACCCCCCTAGAGCCATCACTATTTTCTATTAATGTCTGCGAATGAACTTTTACTTTTACTGAGTCTTTTAGCTTTACCAATTGTGATTTATATAAAAAATTATCAGCATTAGCATTACTCGTATTCACAATAGACTTTTGCTTACCGGTATTAACCATGCTAATCAATGAATCTGATAATATAGCCGCATTTTTCTCTTTTCTTTGCTTGGCTAAATAATTTAAAATTTGTGTCTCTTTGTTAAGCCTATCTTTCTGTATTGCTAAATCAACTGGCATGCCTTTAGCTACATGTTCACTCCATTTTTCTTTTTGCTTTATTAGTAACTCAAAGCGCTCAAGCAGCTTACTGTCAGAGTAAACCTTTAACAAATCCTGCTTCGCAATATCAGTATCGACAATAGCCTTAACTTCAGTCGTGATGCAAATATTGGATGACTCCTTGCATAAATCAACTGAGTTAGTAATTGTTTTCTGCGAAACTATAGAGGATTGAACAACCCAGCTTGCCCTGGTGTATAAAGAATTAGCATCAAGTTTTCTAATAGACATAACTTTTTTAGGCACTAAATTAGCTATAGATTTTAACGCTTGGCTTATTCCAATTTCCTTTGCTGAATTAATAGTGTCGAACTCACCCATCTCATAAGTACTTTCACCACTAAGCTCAATTTTCTGAGCAAATACATTTAATGAAATACATACCAAAAAAGTGAGAGCGAATGGCTTTTTCATAATAAAATTCTCCCGCCTATAAAAGGATTAATGTATAGCATGTTCAAATATCCGCAATAAGGAAAAGTCACACAATATAAATTAATGTACAAATTTTTAAGGTGGTTTGAATTAGGGTGAACAATAAGAAATTATGCTCACCCTATTATTTTAGAAATGTTTGTTCAGGGCTTCAATTGATAAATTTGATTCTCCTGTGTTTTGGTTTTCATATATATTATATTTATCGCCGCTCCCTTCGTGCAATAAGTTAGCTGATCTTAAGTTGCCATCTGAACTATTAATTTTAGTAAACTGCTCACCGGCTACTTCAAACTTTGTACCATTATCTGCAGATAAAATATTTTCGAAACTAGCTGGGTTTACATTTATACGATCTCCGTCACCAAATGAACTCGTAATAAAGTCTCCATCTAACTTCTGATTATCATTTGTAACAGCATCATTAGTACCAGATTGAGTTCTCGTAACATTACCCCTATCCGGTTCAGAAATACTTTCGTTACTACTTCCTACTGCATGTTCATCTGCTAGCGGCTCTGAAGGTTTCTCTGAGAGATCGGTGTTTGTTGCAGAACTAGTCATAGTACTAGTGCCAGCTCCATTTGGATCTTGTTGAGCTAGCTTTTCAGAACCACTTTTGGTTTGCGCTGACTCAGTTGAAGGAGCATTAGCATTTGGGCTATTTATGCCTGAAGTTGACTTAACAGTTTGCTCATTGCTAGTGCCTACTGTACCTGATGAAGAACCATCTTGCCCCTGCTCAGTTTGCTTGTCCTCACTGCTACCATTTTGCGGTTGAACTGGTGCTGCCTGAGTAGCGCTCGCTAATGTGCTGCCAACAGTAGATGAAGCATTTGCATTTGGGTTATTTACACCTGAAGTTGAGTTAACAGTTTGCTCATTGCTAGTGCCTACACTACCTGTTGAAGCATCTTTATTGGCATTAACTTGCCCTTGCTCAGTTTGCTTGTCCTCATTACCACCACTTCGCGGTTGAGCTGGTGCTGCCTGAGTAGCGCTCGCTAATGTGCTGTCAACAGTAGATAAAGCATTTGCATTTGGGTTATTTACACCTGAAGTTGAGTTAACAGTTTGCTCATTGCTAGTGCCTACACTACCTGTTGAAGCATCTTTATTGGCATTAACTTGCCCTTGCTC
>NZ_AUTL01000091.1:0-15823 GCF_000498015.1 Pseudoalteromonas sp. TAE79 | reverse complement strand
CTAAAGTATCCCCAGAATTAGCCTTTACATATCAATGAACTAACAGTATTAAAAAATGTGGGTAGTGAGGGAACATTCATGGTGTTTTGTGATCTTATGAATCGCTTAAAAACAACAGAACTAAACACCATGAATGCGTCTACTATTTTGCACAATATGCTCCGCGCTGTCACCCCTAACTCTATTCATAAAGCCAGATTTAATACTCTAGTCGCTGCCGTTAAATCTCTTTTGCACTGTCAGCAATGCACCTTGACGTCTATCGGCCGCAATTTGGATTCAAAAACAACTGAAAAACATGATATTAAACGTATTGACCGACTACTCAGTAACAATGAGCTTTTGCGTGAATCGATATCGGTTTATGTTCGCTTAACCCGTTTTGTGGTCACTGAAAAGCATCCCGTCATTTTGGTCGATTGGAGCCATGCTGATACACAAACCAAATACTGTATTCTGCGTGCCAGCATTGTCAGTGAAGGTCGCTCTTTAACCCTGTATCAGGAAAGTGCATTCAGCTTTCAATATCATTGCCCAAAAGTGCAAAAACGGTTTTTAAAGATGCTCAAACTGATCTTGCCGAGTGATTGCCGCCCCGTGATTGTGACGGATGCGGGCTTTAAAGTCCCCTGGCTCAAAGCCGTGCGGAACAATGGCTGGCATTATATTAGTCGGGTTCGTGGTACGGCACATTTGAAAACGCAGGACAGCGATGAGTTTATTCCATGCCAGTCACTATTCAAGAACAATCAGCGTAAGAGCCAGTATCTTGGCGCGACCGAGCTGACCAAAAGTGCAAAATATCAAACTCATGCAGTGTTGGTTGGCAAGGGACATAAGTTATTAAAAAGAGATAAAAAACGCGGTTATAAGGAGCCTTGGCTACTCGTTTCTTCTCTTCCAAAAAGACACCACTTTCTCGAAAAGGTGCTCAAGCTATATGGAATGAGAATGCAGATAGAGGCAGGGTTTCGAGACCAAAAAAGTGTTAGGTTCGGCTTAGGCTCAGATCTGCACAGAACGAACAAACTCTATCGATTAGACATACTTTTACTGCTCGCAACATTGGCTCATTGGTTCTCAATGATGCTGGGTGCTGTGATAGACAAAGCAGGAAAGACAGGGGCTTTTCAAGCTAACTCAAGCAAAAACAGGCGAGTAGTGTCATGGGCATTTGTTGGGTTGCGATACTTCAAAAAACAGTCCATTAAGCTGCGGCGGCGAGATTACTTGGAAGGGCTAGCCTATTTCGTACAGGTGGTAGTGCAACTCGATTGGAAAAATATGGATGTGAGTGATGTGATTGAAATTTAATAATTATTTTTGGGGATCCCTTAGGCTGTTAGTTCTGTATCGGCGAGTACCAGTTCAAGTAGTTCATCAAGCTGATCCAATTCATCTGGTTCTTCATCTAAAAAGCTGTTGTTAAATTCAACCTCATCTTCATCGCTTAAAGTAAGGTCGTTATTAAACCTAAGCTCAAAAATAGCGTCGGCCATAAAATAAACATAATTACGTTTATATTCTTGGGCGTTGTATTGGGCAAATTCACCAAACTCTTTTGCGGCGATTTTGGGGCTTGTAAATGCTTTTAACACTGTAGTAAAGCTGTTTATAGAACGTTTTTGTTCTGTATTGAGCATGCGTTTATTTATATTTTTAAGCGCCTGTAAAACCCCTTTACAGTAATTTGGTAGGGGCATATTCGGCTTTAGTGACTCACGGTAGTCTTGTTTAGATAGGCTGCATTTTGCTGGCATTTTTAATTCGTTTTGAATTATTTTATCCATGCTTTGGTTATACAGAGCCATTAAGCTTTCGAGGTATTTTAGCTCAGTCTCGTTTTGAATATTAAACTCTCCAAATAGATCTGGGTGCCACTCACTGGGAACAAGTAGTTGAGGTAATACACCTAATCCCATTAAGTAGCCTTGGATAAAGTAATAATCTGGTTTTTTAGTGCTTAATTCACTGAGTTTTATAACATCACTGCGTATTTTGGCGGGTGACATAACGTGCCCTGCTATGTATAAATTTATTATTAGTGTACCCATAGATAAGGTTACCAACAACGCTAGTTTAGTTGTTTTATCCTAAAATGAATTTTTAACGAAATATTTACAAATTTAAACAAACCCGCGCCGCTAAAATACAAAAGCTGGTTTATACTGTTGTAATAATGAGCAAAATAATAACTATGAGGCGTAATGAATAAATTAATTACCGTATTTTTATGTTTGCTGTTTACGGCTCCATTTAATGTATTTGCTTGTGAAAGAACCTTTAGCGTGGCATCGCACGATGCTTTTTGGCCGCCTTATGTAATGGGCATTAACGGTAAACTACAAGGCTCGGAGGTTGATGCACTTAACATTATATTTGCTGACTCCCCTTTTTGTTTTGAAGTTAAGTTGCTACCAAATTCTAAGCGGGCTTTTATTGAGCTTAAATACGGCCGTATTGATTTAGGATGGGCTGCAAGTTATACCGATGAGCGCGCTAAATATGTGCACTTTAGTGATAACTACCGAACTGAAGTTATGCGTTTGTACGAAAATACCAACAATCAGCATAACGTTAAAAACCTCGAAGATATTTTTAAACAAGGCCTTACCGTGGGCGCTAACTTTGGGAGCTACTACGGCGAAGAGTTTGAGCAATATAAAACTAAATATAAAAAGCAGATTGAATACACTAGTGCAACTAGTAAGCGCTTTGAAATGCTTAATAAGCAACGTATTGATTTTGCTATTGAAGACGAATTAGTAGGTGCTCACTTTGGTGAAAAAAGTACTAACATAAAATTAGTAACCAGTATTGAGTATGTAAACAAGGACGACATTTACTTAATGTTTAGCAAAAATACGGTGTCGGTTACTGAACTTGCGGTAATTAATGAGCACATAAATAAAAACAAAACAGCACTTAAAGCGCTGTTTAAATACTAGGAGTGTAATGAAAACTTTATTTTTAACATTTACTACACTGCTATTTACTCACTTTAATGCCCTTGCGTGTTCAAAAACATTAGTGATGGGCACTAACGAAACTAATTGGCCGCCTTACCTTGTTAAGCAAGGTGATACATTTTTAGGCACAGAAGTGGATGCTGTAAACGCTATTTTTAAAGATTCAAATTTTGTATTAAATGGACTTATTTTCCGAGCTTTTCGCGTGTTCAAGCTGAGCTTAAAAATGGTCGGGTAGATATAACCTATGCGGCAAGCTATACAGAGCAACGTGCTCAATATGCGCACTTTAGTTTGCCTTATCGCGAAGAAATAATGCTGCTTTATAAACACAAAGATTCGGCTGATGTAACCAGCTTGGCTGATCTTTTTAGTCAAGATTTTACAGCAGGTATTAACCGAGGAAGCTTTTTTGGTGATGAGCTTGAACAACTCAAAACCAAATATTCAAAATAGGTCGTACTTACTGCTCAAGCAAATAATCGATTTAGCATGTTAGATAAAAAGCGAATCGACTATGTTATTGAAGACTCTGCGGTTACGCAGTACTTTGTGAAAAAACACTCCTCAATTTCGCAGGTAAAAACTATTACACCGATTAACGTTAACAATGTGCATTTTATGCTAAGCAAGGAGTCGCTAACACTTGATGACGTGGCGACTGTTAATCAATTAATTACCAAAAACGAGGCTGCTATAAAGTCAATTTATCAACCGGTGCATTAAAGCATGGCTAATAACTTAGCTATTTGGCGCCCCCTCTTTAATATTGCTTGGCATTAGTAATTATTTACATTGTGGCTGTAAGCACATTCAACGCCACATACGCTAAAAATAGTGACTTAAAACCGAGAATTGCCGTTATTTTTACTTGGTTATAAATTAGCTGCCTTTTATCTTTCATTCGTTGTGGCTGATCTGTATAATTCGCCAGCTAATTTACCCTATTGTCTGGTTCTTGTTTGTGGCGTTTTGCTGCAGCGTACTCCTGTCAGTACTAATCTAGGATTACCTTTTTTGATCTCCACCGCAAATATTACGATGCAGTTTGGCGCAGAGCCGTTGTTTGAAAACATTTCAGCTAAATTTGGTAACGGTAACCGTTACGGTTTAATTGGCGCTAACGGCTGCGGCAAGTCGACTTTCATGAAAATTTTAAGCGGTGCGCTTGTTCCAAGTGCGGGTAATGTATCTATTACTCCAGGGTTAAAAGTAGGTAACCTAAGCCAAGACCAGTTTGCTTTTGAGCAATACAGCGTTGTAGACGCGGTAATTATGGGCGACGTGGAGCTTTGGAAAGTAAAGCAAGAACGCGAACGAATTTACTCGTTACCAGAAATGAGCGAAGAAGACGGTATGAAAGTTGCCGATCTTGAAAGTGTATTTGCTGAAATGGACGGTTACACAGCAGAAAGCCGCGCTGAAGAAATTTTGCTTGAAGCGGGTATCGACAAAGAATTTCATTACGGTTTAATGGCAAACGTTGCTCCAGGTTGGAAACTACGTGTACTTTTAGCACAGGCGTTATTTGCAAACCCTGACATTTTGCTACTTGATGAGCCTACCAATAACTTGGATATTCATACAATTACGTGGCTTGCTAACGAGCTTAACAAACGTAAATGTACGATGATTATTATTTCGCATGACCGTCACTTTTTAAACTCGGTATGTACACACATGGCCGATATTGATTACGGTGAGCTGCGCATTTACCCTGGTAACTATGAGAAATTTTTAGAAGCTGCGGGCTTACAACGCGAGCAACTTTTAGCTGAAAACGCTAAAAAGAGCGCTGAAATTGACGAGCTACAAGACTTTGTTAACCGTTTTGGTGCTAATGCTTCAAAAGCTAAGCAAGCAAGTTCGCGCGCTAAAAAAATGGATAAAATTAAGCTTGATGAAGTTAAATCTTCAAGCCGTATGAGTCCATCGCTTTCGTTTGACGAAGGTAAAAAAATGTATCGTCAGGCGCTTGAAGTTAATAAGCTTGGCCATGGTTTTGATGGCGAAACGTTATTTAGCGGCGGCGACTTTTTACTTGAAGCTGGCGCTAAGCTTGCCGTAATTGGCGAAAATGGTGTGGGTAAAACTACATTTTTACGCTGTTTAGTAGACGAACTTAAAAGTAATGAAGGCGAAATTAAATGGTCTGAAAATGCGACCTTTGGTTACTGCCCGCAAGACAGCACAAAAGATTTTGATAACGATTTAACGTTGTTTGATTGGATGTCGCAATGGCGTACAGCTAAGCATAACGATTTAATGGTTCGTGGCATGTTAGGCCGTTTGTTGTTTACAGCAGACGATTCAAACAAAAAAGCGCGTAACTGTTCTGGTGGTGAAAAAAACCGCCTGTTATTTGGTAAGTTAATGATGCAAGACGTTAACGTGCTTGTAATGGACGAACCAACTAACCACATGGATATGGAAGCTATTGAAGCGCTTAACAATGCGCTTAAAGACTTTGAAGGTACGCTTATTTTTGTAAGCCATGACCGTGAGTTTGTATCGTCTTTAGCTACGCGTATCATTGATATTAAAGATAAAAAAGTAATCGACTTCCAAGGTACGTTTGACGAATACCTAGCAAGTTGTGAAGAGAAAAAAGCGTAAACTTTTTTCTAATTGCTTATAAAAACGGTGCTAAATTTAGCGCCGTTTTTTTATGTGTAGTGAATAGTTAAATTTTTAGAGGTCATAACCCCTGTAGACGCGCTGCTTGCTGGCGTTTAAAAGCAACGCTTTTACAAAAATTATTAAACCACACATACATTGACTCCTATATACAAAGTAATTAGAAGCTACGCTTCTCGCGTGAGCAAGCTCTACGCCTACCACAAAACTTGACACTGTGGTTTGATTTAACTTGTAGACGTGCAGCTTGCTGGCGTTTAAAAGCAACGCTTTTACTATAGGTGGTTGAGTAATTAGAAGCTGCGCTTCTCGCGTGAGCAAGCTCTACGCCTACCGCCAAACTTAACGCCGTGGTTTTATTTAACTTGTCGTATAACACATTTTATCTATATTTATAAAAACCAATAAATTAAAATCTTTATGTATTCCTCTAAAAAGCTATTAACAGGACGTCACTCCTCAAAAAATAAATTTTACTCTGTAACAATATGCACAAAACAAAGAACTCCGTTATTTAAGAGCTTTGAAAATGCATGTATTGCCACAAGAGGTTTGGTTTATATGCAAAATAAGGTGAATACAATCTGCTATACCCTAATGCCAGATCATCTCCATTGGTTGTTTCAATTGAAAGATTTACCTCTTACTGACGTTGTAAGGCAATATAAAAGTATTACCACGGTGAACATTAATAAGTTTAATTGTTCTAATGGGCAAATTTGGCAGCAAAACTATTTTGAGCACCAGCTTAGAGCAGAAGATGATTTAATTAACCAAGCACGTTATATAATCGCTAACCCTTTACGCGCTGGGCTTGTGAATAAAGCTGAGGAGTATCCATTTTGGGATTGTGTTTATCTTTGTGATCATGAGTTAAGTAATTAGAAGCTTCACTTCTGACGTGAGCAAGCTCAACGTATACAGCATCGCAGAGCTAATTATTCACATTATTTTATTGGTAAATACTGCATACATCACTGCTTTAAATCTAGTCATATTCTCCTGTAAGTCTTTGTCACTTAATGCTAATGTTTATGGAGTGAGTTATTTAAAACTTTAATGGCTAAACCAAGAGGTAACTATGTCTAATTGGGTTGAAGCAACAGTAAAAAGCGTAACATGGTGGAGCGAAACGCTCTTTAGCTTAACCGTTAATGCAAATGTAGAACCGTTTAAAGCAGGGCAATTTACAAAGCTTTCTATAATGGATGGCGACAAACGCACTGCTCGGGCTTACTCATATGTGAATGCCCCTGAAAACCCCGATCTCGAATTTTATCTTATTAACGTAATTGACGGTTTGCTCTCTCCTCGTTTAGCTACCTTACAACCTGGCGACACAGTATTAATAGAACAACACGCAACCGGCTTTTTTACCCTTGATGAAATACCACAAAGTGATCAGCTTTGGATGTTAGGGACTGGCACTGCCATAGGGCCTTTTTTATCGATATTACAACAGCCCGATGTATGGAAAAAATACAAAACTATAAATTTAGTGCATGGCGTACGTTTTAATAACGACTTAAGCTATCAGGCACTTATTAACGAGCTATCAAGAGTGTACCCAGCACAACTTAACTATATTCCGGTTGTAAGTAGAGAGGAGCCATTACAAGGCTTAAGTGGGCGAATTACTAACGCAATTGTGAGCAACCGCTTGTTTGAACATGTAAAGTTAAACCCAAAGCCCAGTAATGCACAATTTATGATTTGCGGAAATCCACAAATGGTAAAAGACACAACCGCGCTACTTCTTGATAAAAACTTTACGCGTAACCGCCGNGGCAATATTACGGTAGAGCAGTACTGGTAGGCTTCAGTGGTGGTATTAACTACCCGATAACGTTAAAATTTGCTATGTTGCACCCTTATACTAATTTTATCAAAAATATGATCATTCTATCGCATTAAATAACTCACTAACTGCGTTAAAAGTTATTCATATAGAACATCTATATGTCACAATTTTCGCGTTGTTATTGCGCTATTTTTTAACGCTATAATAGATCGCCTATTTAATGTAATTGGTATTACACGTATTTAGTGTTCATTTTAGGAAAGTTATGAAACCGTTATCTATTATTTTAGCCTCATTAGTCACTACCGTTGCGCTAATTACTTATGCCGCAGAGCAAAGCGAGCCTGAGCAAAAAGAGCCGCAAGTTGAAGCTCAAACAAGCGTTGAAAAACCAAAAGTTGAAAATGAGCAATCAGTAACTCAAACCAACACTGACGACAAAGTAAATACGCTTGAATACAAAGCGCCAGAGCTTAAAAAGCCAACAATTGATGCGACTAAACCAGACGATTCAAAAGTATTAGGTAACGAGCAAATTAAACCTGCTGAAAAGCCTAAAAATAAAATAGAAAAAGCAGTGGCTGTAGCCGAAGCTGAAAAAGCAGTAACGCAAGCAAAAGAAGCACTTACAGTTAAGCAGCAAACTAAAGCTAAACAATCGCGCGAATCACTTGCTGTGGTAGAGCAGCTAGTTAAAGCATATAACGCACGTAACATTGAAGAGTTTCTTCGTGTATATGCCGAAGATGTTGAGTTTTATATTTTCCCTAATGAGCTATTATTTAAAGGTAAAGAAAAACTAATAGAACGTTATGGGCTAATGTTTAAAAAGTTAAAGTGTATTCACTCATCACCAATTAAGCGCATAGTGCACGGTGATATAGTGATTGATCACGAACTTTCAGAAACTTGTTCAACTGACGAAAACGTAGTTGATAAACGCTCAGAACTTATTTCGAGTTATCAAATTAAAGATGGGAAAATAGTACGCGTACTGTTTTTTAGATAAAGGCTTTAAATGCAAATAAATGACGACAAAAAAATTCGCTTAATGTATCGCATTGAGCCAGGTTGCCTTGGACCTAAGGGTGCTGAGCATGTTGAAGATTTTTGTCGTTTTGCAAACAAGCATATTAAATCCCCCTTTTATGGCCAATTTGTATTTTTACCACGTTACGATAAAACCATAGACGAGCGACAATATAGCGTTAACAGCCGTAATTTATCACTTGTGCAGGCTCGGGCTTACTTAAAGCACTTTGATATTAATATTGAAGAATTTGAAGAACAACTCGACGAGCTCCTCACAAAAGCGATTGATTTATACTTTAAGCGATAGCGTTTAATTGCTGTAGCTTAGGTAATACCTCCCCTCAAACGTACATTTTTATTTATTTTAATTACTATTAAAAATATAAATAATTTCTTTCACAAAGATAAGGTAATCAGTAATAACTGAGAAAAACCAGTCTAGCCAATATGTATCATTTACTCTAAAAGCGCAGCGCCTCTTAACCTCTTTGTGAATAATTCGCCCTTTAAAAGCCTTTATTTGCACAATGAGAAGTAAAAGAAAAGTAAATGAGGAAGCCAAAAAAAAACAGTATTGTTATGTTTTATCACTACTCTAAAAGCGCAGCGCCTCTTAACCTCTTTGTGAATAATTCGCTCTTTAAAAGCCTTTATTTGCACAATGAGAAGTAAAAGAGGAATAAATGAGAAAAGCCAAAACCAGTATTTATATGTTTTATCACTCACTCTAAAAGCGCAGCGCCTCTTAACCTCTTTGTGAATTAATTAACTAAATATTTTAAAAGCCCTAAAAACAAAAAAGCGGTGTTAATTTTAACACCGCTTAATGCGTAATATATTTAGCTTTAGTAAGCTTGGGTTACAACATAGGTTTTATAACATCAAACACAGCTTCTATATGGTCGTCTCTGTCGTTTAGTGCCGCTATGTAACGGTATTTTTCGCCGCCTGCGTTTTCGAATATTTCACGGTTTTCACCTTCTAGCTCTTCAAGTGTTTCTAGGCAGTCGGCGCTAAAAGCAGGACTTATAATAGCTACATCGGTAATACCTTCATCAGGTAAGGCTGCAAGGGTTGCGTCGGTATAAGGCTTTAACCACTCTGCTTTACCAAATCGACTTTGAAAAGTACTAATTACTTTGTCTTTATCAAGGCCTAGTTTTTCGACAACTAAACGCGTGGTTTGTAAACATAGGCAATGGTACGGATCGCCGCGCTCTAAAAACAATTTAGGCATACCGTGATACGAAAAAACAATTTTTTGTGGCATACCATTCGCTTCTAAATCCTCACTAATACTATTAGCAAGCGACTCAATGTAACGGGTGTTTTTATGATAGCCATTTATAAAATGAAGTTCTGGCACCCAGCGCCATTTTCGCAGTACGCTCGATACAGCATCAAACGTAGAACCCGTAGTTGGGCTAGAATATTGCGGGTACATTGGTAAAATAATTATACGCGTCAAGCCTTTATCACGAAGCTCTTCAAGGCCTGCCTCTATTGAAGGGTTGCCATAACGCATTGCCATTACTACTTCTGTATTGGTATAACCTTGCTCTTTTAATAAAGTATTTAACTTTACACTTTGCTGGCGAGTAATGTGGGTAAGTGGTGAGCCGTTTTCGGTCCATATACTCTCGTATAATTTAGCCGAACGTTTAGGGCGTACGCGTAAAATAATGCCATGTAAAATTATCATCCATACCAAGCGTGGTATTTCTACAATGCGTGGATCTGATAAAAATTCGCGTAAATATGTACGAAGCGCAGCCGCTGTTGGTGCATCAGGGCTGCCTAAGTTAGTTAGCAGTATTCCCGTTTTTTGGTTAAAACGCCCATCATGGGGGTTGTCAGTAACCGCAGAAAATCGCGACACAGAGTGCTCCTTCAAGCAAATTCAATAATCTATTTTATGCACATTGTAACGAAAAAAACTGCGGTTTAGATCAATCATTTAGCAGTTTTCACCATTATTCTGAACGGAGTTGGTTTTTTCGATTCTAGCTGTTGGAGTTTTTCTATCGATTTACTGCCAAATACATGACCTTTGGGCAGCAACATTATGCCCATATGGCTGTGTAGAGCATGGCCCAGTACCATTTGCTCTTTGAGTTCATGGGCGTTACAAATTAGCACTGATCCTGCTGAACTTTTTTGTTCGTGTAGTTTTGCATGGCTTGCTTCAAGTGCACGTACAATTTTAGGATGATAAAACGATCCACTATAAAGTTTTACACTTTCGAGTGCGTCATCGTGGCGCTGTTTTTCATCACTTGCATTGCTTTGCTCAAACGCGTCCCAATAGTCGCGCGCTAAACCTAGCACCATAGCGCCTATTGGTATGTCGTTTCCGGCAAGGCCTTTGGGCATTCCGTTTCCGTTAAAGCGCTCAAACTGATAATAAATAGCATCCGACAAGTCATGTAAATGTATTGCTGGCATTAACATTAATTGTGCAGTACTTGGGTGAGTATAAAAGGTTTTACGTTGTTGCTCATTTAAGCGGTTAACTGGTTTTTTATAAAGATCAGGATCCATAGCAAGCAAGCCTATTTGCGCCAAGTAACCAGCCATAGGGGCAAGATCAATACTTTTTTGCGACAAGTTTAAATAAAGTGCTATTTGTGTACAGGTATTTGCAATATTTTGTGCTTTGTTGCCATCTAGGTAAGGGTTTGCGTTAACAAAATTATATAGCAGCTCTACGGTCGATTTATGCTCTTGTTTTTCGCGCTCGTTGGCGTCTTCAAGCTTTTTTAAAACCTGTTTGATTTGTAAGGTGCGTTTTTCTACCCGTTGCTCAAGCGAATTATTAAGCTCTAGCAACTCTTGGTTTTGCGCTTTAACTTGTGCCTCTAATTTTTGATTTTGTTTTTTTAGTGCAAATTTTTCTAGGCTATCTCTAATGCTACGAAGTAATAAATCGTTTTGCCAAGGCTTTTGAATATAACCATTTATTTGGCCCTGGTTAACAGCCGCTAAGGTGGTTTGTATGTCGGCGTAACCGGTTAATAAAATGCGTTGGGTGTCGGGCGCCAGCGCACGTGCTTTTTCTAAAAACTCGGCACCGTTCATTACCGGCATACGCATATCGCTAATAATTAAACCAAACTCATGATTTTTAAAAAGCGTTAGTGCACTTTGCGGGTTATCGCAAACAATAACCGACAGGCCATTTACTTCAAGTAGCCGTGTTAACGTGCGTAGTACTATCTCATCATCATCAATGCAAAGTACATCAACCTGATTTATTGGTGTGCTTGGTGTTACTTGAGTCATTGAGTCGCCTTTAAATTACTTCTGGTTAAATAATAGCTTAAAAAAATATTCTATGGTGTGTTTGTGACTACCTTTTATATTAAGTGGTATTTATATAATGGGGTTATTAGCAATAAGTGGATAATTACTCATACATAAAATTAGGCCTTGGCCACACTAAAGTTGCAAATTTGCATGCAGACGACTAAACGTTAAGTATAAAGTTATCTATATGGATGAAGGGAATGGATGGATCAGATGGTAATTTTGAACGTGCTTTTTTAAACGAACAAAAGCTGCGCTTAGCTGCAGAGCAATTACTCAAAGATAAAAGTAGCGTTTTAGTTGCCATAAATAATGAACTACAAAAAAAAGTAGCCGACTTAGAACACCAACAAATGCTGTTTGTGCAAACAGAAAAAATGGCAACCTTAGGTACACTGAGCGCAGGCGTTGCCCACGAAATAAATACCCCACTTGCCTATGCAATGAGTAACGTAGAGAGCCTACAAAACGCAAGCCCTTTACTTGTAGCGCTGCTAAAACTTAACGAACAATATTTAAATAACGAAATTAAAGAGAGCCGTTTTAAACACGAAATCGACATACTCAATTTACAGTATCCGTATGCGTGGATTTATAACAATTTGCAGGGGCAAATTAACGACAGCGTTGAAGGACTTAAACGTATAAAACAAATAGTGCATGACTTATTAAACTTTGCCCACCCCACCTCTTCTCAAGATAAACAATTAGCCGATGTAACAACGGGTGCTAATAATGCTTTAAGGTTATTGAGTAGCAAACTTAAATTATGCGAAATAAAAACGCGGTTTGAACCCCTACCACTCATTTGGTGCAATTTATCGTCAATTAATCAGATTTTTGTAAACCTTTTAATGAATGCTTGGCAAGCTTGCGAGTTAGATTTAGAAAAAGGCTGCATTATCGAAGTGAATATTTTTGAACTAAACACAAATATTTGTATTGAAATAAAAGATAACGGTTGTGGAATGAATGAAGACACAATAGCGCATATGTTTGACCCTTTTTACACAACAAAAGAAGTCGGAAAAGGCACCGGTATGGGTATGACACTTGTATACGCTATGGTGAGCGATCACGGTGGAAAAATAGAAGTTAACAGTACATTAGGCACAGGTACGACCATTCGCTGCCTATTACCTTTAAAAGTATAAAATAACGAGCAAAACCACATTGTAAATAAAGCGTTAAACACTCTGCTTTTTGATGTTTAATCCTTTATTAGCGTGCATTTTAATCGATTTGATGTGATTTTTTCTTATCTTGAAGTTTATTTGCATACTTAGACCATATATTTAGTTTTTTTATTTCTTTTTGTTTACATATGTTGCTAGGATGTTTGCAACAGGTTATGAGCATCATAACCACACACATATTATTAAGAATACAAAAAAACAGGGTCGTCACTATGTCAACATACCGTTTAAACACACTTGCTGTAGCCGTTGCTTTCGCGTTTAGCGCACCAAGCATTGTTAACGCAGAAGAAGCACCAGTGCAAGCTGCTAAAAACATAGAGCAAATATCTGTATTAGGGTCGCGTGTATCTAACCGTACCTCTGCAGAGTCTTCTTCTCCTATTGATTTAATTGACGCGGATGATTTAACTAAAGGTGGTTTTACCGAGTTAGGCCAAAGCCTTCAAGCGACAGCGCCTTCGTTTAACTTTTCGCGTACACAAGTATCAGACGGTTCAGATTTATTTAGACCCGCAACACTTCGTGGCTTACAACCAGATCAAACCCTTGTATTAGTAAATGGTAAACGTCGTCATAACCAATCAATTTTTGGCCTTAACGGTACAGTAGGCGCAGGCGCTGCGGGTACTGATATGAATGCCATTCCGCTAACAGCGCTTAAAGGCGTTGAAGTATTACGCGATGGCGCTGCAGCGCAGTATGGCTCTGATGCTATTGCAGGCGTAATTAACTTATCTCTTAATAACTCAACCGGTATTACAACGGGTTTTGTACAATACGGCGGCACGAGTGAAGGTGACGGCGACACTATTTCAGCAGGTTTAAACCGTGGTTTTGAATTAGGTAACGAAGGCGGCTTTATTAACCTATCGCTTGAGTACCGTGATGCCGACGGCACTAACCGTGCAGAGCGCGATACGGGTGGTTCGCTTAATGTTGAACCAGGTACACTAAGTGAAGATGTACGCTGGGGCCAAGGTAACTCAGAAAGTGAATTTACGTCGTTATTTTACAACATGGCATTACCAATGGGCGACGGCGAGCTTTACTCGTTTGGTGGCTACTCTGAGCGCACGGCGCTGGGTAATGGTTTTTACCGTAACTTTAACGAAGCCTCTAAAAACGTAACCCAAGTATACAGCGATGGTTTTTTACCGCGCATATATAACGAAGCACAAGATATTTCAGTAGCGCTTGGTTTTAAAGGCGATATAAACACAGACTGGACTTACGATGTATCGGCTGTTTATGGTGAAAACCAATACGATTTTACATCACGCAATACATTAAATGCTTCTTACGCGGCTGAGTATTTATTTAATAACCCAGATGCAAGCGATGCCGACATTGCAGCAAACTCAGGCCCTACTGGCGGTTACTCAGGTGGTTTTAGATTCGATCAAACAACGGTTAACCTTGATGTAAACGGTATTGTAGATATTGGCCGTAGTGAGCCTTTATATGTAACAGTAGGCGCCGAATACCGTAAAGAAAACTACGGAATAGTGCCTGGCGATGAAGCATCATACGCCTGTGGACTAGCAAATATGGATACCTCGTACCCATCAGTAAACGATCCGGATCAATTTGCACAGTGTGGTTTTCAGGCTTATAACGGCCTTCGCCCTGAAGCGGCTAACGACAGCGACCGTAACAGCTACGCAGTTTATGTAGACGTAGAAACTATGATCACCGACGCATGGAACGTAAGTGGTGCACTACGCTATGAAGATTTCTCAGATGCTGGGGATGATTTAATTGGTAAATTAGCAACGCGTTATGAATTTTCAGATGACTTTGCAGTACGTGGTGCACTGTCTACTGGTTTTAGAGCGCCATCGCTTCAACAAAGTGGTTATACAGCCTTTACAACTAACTTAGGCTCAGACGGTACATTAACGCAGTCGTTCACAGCAAACACCGGTACAGCCTTCCCAAGTGCGTTAGGCGTAGATAGCTTAGAGCTTGAAACATCAACAAACTACAGTGCTGGTTTTGTTTACGATGTAACAAGCGAGCTTTCGTTAACGGTTGATTTTTACCGTGTAGAAATTGAAGACCGTATTACACTTGGCAGCTTACTTTCGGCTGACGACGTATCGTTTAGCGGTGATGCAGTTGCAGCGCTACAAACAACTGGTGCAGTGCAAGCTAACTACTTCTCAAACTCGGTTGATTCTACTACACAAGGTGTTGATATTATTGCATCGTACCGCACTGAAGTTGAAGGCGGTAATTTAGGAGTAACCTTTGCAGGTAACCTAAACGATACTAAAATTGACAGCGTAAATGCAGAAGACGGTATTCCTGAAGCGGTTGCTTTTGATGATTTACAACGCAGCTTTTTTACCGACGGACAACCTAGCGAACGTGCAACGTTTACGTTTGACTACGAGCGCGATGCCTACACATCAACCATTCGCTTTAACTACTTTGGCGAAACAGATGTAAAATACTTTGGTAACGACCATATTTCATTACCTGGTGAGCTTTCGCCTACGGGGTCATTTAAACCAACAAGTACGGTTGAGTCTGCTGTGTTAGTTGATTTAAATGTTAGTTACCAAATTAATGACATGTTTGCGCTTTCGGTAGGTGCCGATAACGTATTTGACGAAACACCAGATGAATTAGGCGACGACGAAGTACTTAATTTTATCACCAACGGCGCATTTAAATACCCAGTACGTGCATTGCCATACGGCTTTGACGGCAGAACGTACTACGCAAAAGTAAGCTTTGGATTTTAATTAAAGCTAAAAACTATTTAACCTGATGTAATGGTCTCCTCCCTATACGGCATCTATGTGCCATGATTAAAGTGGTTACAATAATCAAAGGGAGAAGACCAAAATGAAGATTACAACAATTGGTTTAGA
>NZ_AUTL01000090.1:9770-18529 GCF_000498015.1 Pseudoalteromonas sp. TAE79 | reverse complement strand
CCGCCAATAATTACTTGCTCGCCGTCGCAAATTGCGTCAACGTCAACTTCAATTGCGTTATCTAAGAAACGGTCAAGTAATACAGGTGCTTCGTTTGATGCAGATACAGCTTCGGTCATGTAGCGACGTAAATCGTCTTCATCATATACAATTTCCATTGCACGACCACCTAGTACATACGACGGACGTACAACGAGTGGGAAACCAATTTCAACTGATTTAAGTAGTGCTTCTTCAGTTGAAGTTACTGTTGCATTTTCTGGCTGAAGTAAGTTCAGGCGCTCAACAAGTTGTTGGAAACGTTCGCGATCTTCTGCACGGTCAATCGCATCAGGTGAGGTACCTATTACTGGCACGCCATTCGCTTCAAGCTCACGTGCTAATTTAAGTGGTGTTTGACCACCGTACTGCACGATAACGCCTTTTGGCTTTTCAACACGTACGATTTCAAGTACGTCTTCAAGTGTAATTGGCTCAAAGTATAGTCTATCAGATGTATCGTAATCGGTAGAAACCGTTTCAGGGTTACAGTTAACCATAATGGTTTCATAGCCGTCTTCGCGAAGCGCAAGCGAGGCATGTACACAACAGTAATCAAATTCAATACCTTGGCCGATACGGTTAGGACCGCCACCAATAACCATGATTTTGTCTTTATCTGTTGGGTTTGCCTCACACTCTTCATCGTAAGATGAGTACATGTAAGCTGTGTCTGAGCTAAATTCTGCGGCGCACGTATCAACACGCTTGTATACTGGCACGATGTTTAATAGGTGACGTTTTTTACGAATTTCAGCTTCAGATACACCAGCAATTTCAGCTATACGTGGATCTGCGAAACCTTTGCGTTTAAGTTTACGTAGGAAGTCGGCATTTAAACCAGCCATACCTACTTCACCAATTTTTGCTTCGTCTTTTAAAATATCTTCTATTTGTACTAAGAACCAGCGATTAACTTTAGTCAGCTCATAAACATCATCAACGCTCATACCATGGCGCATTGCATCGGCAATGTACCAGATACGCTCAGCACCTGGCTCGCGTAATTCGCGGATGATTTTTTCTTTCGCTTTAGGGTCATCAAGTGCAACTATTGGGTTAAAACCTGTTGCGCCCACTTCAAGACCACGTAATGCTTTGTGTAATGATTCTTGTTGGTTACGACCAATCGCCATTACTTCGCCAACCGATTTCATTTGCGTAGTTAAGCGGTCGTTAGCACCGGCAAATTTTTCAAAGTTAAAGCGAGGAATTTTTGTTACAACGTAATCGATTGAAGGCTCAAAAGACGCTGGAGTTTTACCGCCAGTAATATCGTTTTGAAGCTCGTCAAGCGTGTAACCTACTGCTAGCTTTGCAGCAATTTTAGCAATTGGGAAACCCGTTGCTTTTGATGCAAGGGCAGATGAACGTGATACGCGTGGGTTCATCTCAATGATAACCATACGGCCATCTTCAGGATTAATACCAAACTGCACGTTAGAACCGCCAGTTTCTACACCAATTTCACGTAATACCGCCATAGAGGCGTTACGCATAATTTGGTATTCTTTGTCGGTTAGCGTTTGCGCTGGTGCAACGGTGATTGAATCGCCTGTGTGAACACCCATAGGGTCAAAGTTTTCAATGGTACAAACAATAATACAGTTATCGTTTTTATCACGTACAACTTCTGTTTCGTACTCTTTCCAACCAATCAGTGATTCATCAATCAATAATTCGTTTGTTGGCGATAAGTCTAAACCGCGCTCACAAATTTCTTCAAACTCTTCCATGTTGTAAGCAACACCACCACCGGTGCCACCCATGGTGAAAGAAGGACGAATGATACATGGTAAGCCAATTCGGCTCATTGTATCTTTAGCTTCTTCCATTGAGTGAGCAATTTCAGCACGAGGACATTCAAGGCCAATGTTTTTCATTGCTACGTCAAAGCGTTCACGGTTTTCTGCTTTGTCGATTGCATCCGCCGTTGCGCCAATTAGCTCAACGCCGTGCTTAGCCAATACACCGTGCTTGTCTAAATCAAGTGCACAGTTTAATGCTGTTTGACCACCCATTGTAGGCAGTACTGCATCTGGCTTTTCTTTTTCAATAATTTTTTCTACCACTTCCCAGTGAATTGGTTCGATGTAGGTAGCATCGGCCATTTCAGGATCGGTCATGATAGTTGCAGGGTTTGAGTTAACTAATATAACTCTATAGCCTTCTTCTCTAAGTGCTTTACACGCTTGAGCACCAGAGTAGTCAAATTCACAAGCTTGACCAATTACAATTGGGCCTGCGCCTAAGATAAGAATGCTTTTTATGTCGGTACGTTTTGGCATTATTACTCCAGTTAAATTAGTGTTTACGCGCTTGCATCAAATCGATGAAGTGGTCAAATAATGGTGCTGCATCGTGTGGACCTGGACTTGCTTCAGGGTGACCCTGGAAGCTAAACGCAGGCTTATCAGTACGATGAATACCTTGAAGCGTTCCATCAAATAACGATTTATGCGTGGCACGAAGCGTACTTGGTAGGCTTGATTCTTGAGCTGCAAAACCATGGTTTTGAGCTGTGATCATAACTACATTACGGTCTAGGTCTTTAACTGGGTGGTTACCACCGTGGTGACCAAATTTCATTTTTTCTGTTTTAGCACCTGAGGCAAGGGCTAATAACTGATGACCTAAACAGATACCAAAAATAGGTGTGTCGGTTTCTAAAAAGGCTTGAATGGCTTCAATAGCGTAAGTACATGGCTCAGGATCACCAGGGCCATTAGATAGGAAGATACCATCAGGGTTTAAAGCAAGTACGTCAGCGGCAGAAGTTTGCGCTGGTACTACTGTAAGTTTACAACCACGGTCTACAAGCATACGTAAAATATTACGTTTTACACCGAAGTCGTAGGCAACAACATGAAACTTTTCATCAGCAGCGTCAAGGGTTTTAAATCCTTCACCTAATGTCCAGCTTGATTCGCGCCACTCAAAATTTTCCTTGGTTGAGACAACTTTTGCTAAATCCATACCTTTTAAGCCTGGGAAGGCTTGCGCGGCTTGTAACGCTTTATTTTCGTCTAGCTCGTCACCGGCAACAATACACCCGTTTTGTGCGCCTTTATCACGCAAAATTCGAGTTAGCTTTCTGGTGTCGATGTCCGCAATACCTAAAATATTACGTTCTTTTAAGTAATCATCTAACGATTGCTCGTTACGAAAGTTACTTGCTAGCAGTGGCAAATCACGGATCACTAGGCCTTTAGCCCAAATTTGATTCGCTTCTTCGTCTTCGCTGTTGGTACCCGTATTACCGATATGTGGGTACGTCAAAGTTACGATTTGTTCCGCGTATGATGGATCAGTCAAAATTTCTTGATAACCAGTCATAGACGTATTGAATACCACTTCACCGACTGACATGCCGTCAGCGCCGATTGCAGTACCGCGAAACACTGTGCCGTCTTCTAGGACTAACAGAGCGGATTTAGTCAAGTTAAACCTCCTAACAGTAAAAAACGGGAGTAAGCAATTGCTTAACACCCCGCCAATACCCAGAGGGATCGTCAAAACCAGATTTTTGTGGGCTTAAATTGTTTTACGCAGTCTTAAATGATGCAGATGTAAAGCATTCAACCTTCAATCATTTTTCTTGCCTAAAACTATTTTCATTCCCACTGAAACCCTGGATTTACTAGCCACTTGGGTATAATTGGAAACACGCATTTAGTAATTTTTGGCAAATTGGCTGCATATTACATGAAGTTGCTATTTAGGTCTAACATTATTTGGTTAATTGTTACAAATAAGTCACTGTAGGTAAAATTAGACCCAAACAGTTAAAATAGTAACTAAACTACTTAAGATCTAGCACATCTTGCATATCATAAAGTCCAGCAGGTTTGTTTTTCAACCAGCTTGCAGCCCTTATAGCACCTAGAGCGAACGTCATTCTCGAACTTGCTTTATGTGTTAATTCAAGCCTTTCGCCCATTGTAGCGAAGTATGCGGTATGTTCACCTACTATATCGCCACCTCTTAGGACAGAATAACCAATCTCATTTTGAGATTTCGCTGTTTCTACTTGGCTTCGGTCATATACCGCAACCTCGTCGTGATCCCAGCCTTTCGCTTGCGCGATTGACTCACCTATTGCCAGTGCAGTACCCGATGGTGCATCTATTTTATGACGGTGATGCGCTTCAAATATTTCGATATCTAAATCGTCACCAAACTTAGTCGCTGCAGTTTGCACAAGGTTAAGTAATACATTGACACCTACGCTGTAATTTCGCGCAAATACAATAGGGATATGTTTAGCGGCATTGTGTAATAGCGCCATATCATCATTTGTTAAACCTGTTGTGCCAATTACCATAGGAATTTTTTGTGCAACAGCTGTTTTTAAATGGTTTTTCATACCCGCTGGCAGCGTAAAGTCGATTAAAACATCTACATTATCTATTGTACTTTCGTCGCTAAAGCTAACACTGTTCTCGGCTGCGCTATTTACTTGATTTACATTAATGCCTAATAGCGATGAACCACTACGAACATATGCGCCTGTAAGTTGTGTTTGCTCTTTAATTGTCACGGCTTCTAATAGGGCTAAGCCCATTCTGCCGTTAGCACCAAAAACACCTATTCGATTTGTAGTCATGGTTTTTACCTAATTTAATTTGAATCCGTTTATTAGCCATATATCCGGGCATTACAAAATACGCAGGTGGGTATTTTTATGCAGTTGGATAAATATTAATCGCTGAAAATCGCGTTGCTTTATAGATATTATCTAAAAGTCATGCAATAGTCAGGTGACCTTTTAATTTAATAATAATAATAATAATACCAGTTTACTTTAGCCATCTATACATTTAAACTTCTCTTTCGCGTCGATTTGGTCTTTGGCTTGCGGACGCTGCGGCTAACAACTTTTTAAAATAAAAAGTTGTACTGCTAAATTCAGCTAAAAGAGGAGTTTTGGCTGTGATAAATTTTACTGGTTATGAGGATTATGATGCAGCCATCATTTAATAAAAACAAAGCAATACTTTCTTTACTTCCCCTACTTACCTTTGTAGCGATATTTTTAGGCTCAGGTTTGTATTTGCAATCGCAAGGGGTTGATTATGCTTTTTACCAACTACCTGCACCTGTTGCTATATTGCCCGCTATTATGCTTGCGTTTATTTTAAATAAAGGCACGGTAAACCAATGTGTAGAGACCTTTATTAAAGGTGCCGGACACAACAATATTATTACCATGTGTTTAATCTACTTACTTGCAGGTGCTTTTTCGGCTGTGGCAAGTGCAACCGGTGGTGTAGATGCGGTAGTAAATGCAGGCTTATCGCTTATTCCACCTTCGTTATTGCTCCCTGGTTTGTTTTTAATTGCGGCCGTTGTTTCTACTGCAATGGGAACGTCAATGGGAACAATTGGCGCCATTGGCCCTATCGCTTATGCGGTATCAATTAAAACAGGTATAGACCCAGCATTAATGGCCGGTACGATTGTATCTGGCGCTATGTTTGGCGATAACTTATCTATTATTTCAGACACCACTATTGCAGCTACGCGCACGCAAGGTTGTGAAATGAAAGACAAGTTTAAAGAAAATCTTAAAATTGCAGTCCCTGCAGCCATTCTAACAATCGCCCTGTTGTTTTATTTAACACCTGCTGCACAAGTAGTTGAAACTAAAGACTATGACATTTGGTTAGTACTTCCTTATGCCTTTATTTTAGTGTTAGCAGTTGCTGGCTTGAACGTATTTGTAGTGTTGTTTAGCGGTATTATTTTTGCCGCATTAATGGGCTTTACAGGAAGTTACGAAGGCGCAAGCTTTGTAAAAGACATTTACAAAGGCTTTACTGATATGCAGGAAATATTTTTACTTTCTATGTTTATTGGTGGCTTATCTGAATTTATTCGTATCAACGGTGGTCTTGATTACATTGCTCAAAAAATTCAAGCAATTACTAAAATCATTGCAAAATGGCACCGTAAAGTGGCAGATCAATTAGGTATCGCTGCGTTAGTTTTAACAAGTAATGTATGTATTGCTAATAATACAGTGTCTATTATTGTGGCCGGTCCTATTGCTAAAAAGCTAGCAGATGACGGTGAAATAAGCGGTAAACGCTCTGCCAGTTTACTTGATATATTTGCCTGTGTTACACAGGGTTCATTGCCATACGGTGCCCAAGCATTGTTATTAGGTGCTACGTTTAAAATTAGCCCGTGGGAAGTATCTACCTCGTCATACTACTGTTTTATTTTAGCATTTACAGCCATTGCAGTTATTTGCTTACGCCGTAATAAAGCATAATTTAAACACCGATACTATGTTGCAGCTTAATAAGTAAGCTGCAACATATGTTAAAATAATACTCTACATATCAATCACTTTTGCTATAATGCGCGCCTTCGCGTGTCACTAAAATTATAGTTAAATACAGATATGAAATTTAAAAAATTACTTCCTCTCGTTACTTTTACATCAATTGCTTTATCGTCTTCTGCTTTTGCGGCTAATTGGAGCAGCACAGCACTACATATTAATAATGGCAACCAAAAAAACCCATTCACTGAGCAAGAGTCAAACACCACTGTTTACTCGGTTCAACATGCATCGGGTTACGATTATGGCGATAACTTCTTTTTTATCGATTACAGTAAAGACGATACCGATGATGGTTACCAAGATGCTGATTTTTATGGTGAGTGGTATTCAACGGTAAGCTTATCGGCCATTAGCGGCGAAAAAATTGGCGCAGGCGCATTATTAGATGTGGGCCTTACCGGTGGTATTAACGTTGCTGGCGACGCTAAAGTAATGAAATACTTGCCTGGTGTTAAATTAAGCTGGGATGTACCTGGGTTTAACTTTTTTCAAACGCTATTCACAGCTTACATTGACGATAGTGAAGGTGTAGCAAAAGGCGGGGCTCCTATTGAAACAAATAGCTGGATGCTTGATGTTGCCTTTGAATACCCTTTCACTATTGGCTCACAAAAATTTAGCTTTAAAGGCCACGCTGAATACATTGCAGAACGTGAAGATGAATTTGGTAACGATGTAGAGGCGTGGATACTCGCACAGCCTATTTTAGTATGGGATATGGGCCACGCTCTTCAAATGAAAGAAAACACACTACTGTTGGGTATGGAATTACAATACTGGCACAATAAACTAGGTACTGAAGTCACTGAGTCAGTGCCACAAATCCATATTGAGTGGACGTTTTAAGCTTTAACGATACTCGTTTTACCCTACATTAATAAGCGAAGCTCTCTTTTAGCTTCGCTTTTTTCATCTCCAAATTAAACAACGTTGAGCATGACAAAGCCTCAATTGAATAGTACTTAATGTTTGGTTACTATAATGAATTATTCTGAGTTTTATATATTAGAGCTCATATTATTTGTCCTTAATTGGAGTAACCAAATGTCGTCGATTAAAGTTATTTGCTTTTCTACTTTATTGTTATTAACAAACAATGCATTAGCGAGCACAACGCAAGATACCTCTTCACTTTCTTATGATGCGCTTTTAAGCAGTTACCAGTACGACTTTAAAGTAAATTACTTTAACATTGAGTCACAAAAACAGTCTCTTAAAATGGCCTATATTTACTTAAAGCCTACCAAATCCGACATGCCTACAGTGACGCTTATGCACGGCAAAAATTTTAATGCAGATTACTGGACTACCACTGCGCAATACCTGCAATCTTTAGGCTACGGCGTATTAATTCCTGATCAAATTGGTTTTGGAAAATCATCTAAACCAACTAATTACCAGTATTCATTTGCGGCTCTTGCTCATCATACTCATGCGTTAATGGACTCACTTAATATAAAAGAGTCAATTGTATTAGGGCACTCTATGGGTGGGATGCTAGCGAGTCGTTTTGCATTAATGTACCCAAACACAACAAGTAAATTAATTTTACTTAACCCTATTGGGCTTGAAAACTACCTGCAGTATGTTGATTACAAAGATACAAATTTTTTCTATAAAAACGAATTTTCAAAAACGCCCGAAGGCGTAAGAAAATACCAACAAAAAAATTACTACGATGGTAAGTGGAATGCCACATATTCAGCCTTAACCGACTTTATAACAGGGCAAATACAAGGCCCAGATAAAGAACAAATGGCATGGGTAAATGCAAAAACATACTATATGATTTTCACTCAACCTGTAATAACCGAATTTAAAGATTTAACTGTACCGGTTAAATTAATTATTGGTACACGCGATAGAACCGGCCCTGGCCGTAACTGGAAAAAAGACGGTGTTGATTACGAGCTTGGTCGATATGATAAATTAGGCAAACACGCTGCAACACTTATCCCTGACGCACAATTATTTGAACTGGATAATTTAGGGCACCTGCCGCACATTGAAGATTTCGAACGCTTTAAAAATGTATTTAAACAAGCACTTGCTGCTGAATAACCACGCTTAAAAACTAAAATAAAACCCCTGTAGGTAAAATACTTACAGGGGTTTTATTTTAATTACGCATTAATACTAAACGTACACTACTTCAAATAGTAAAGCGCTTAACTACAGTGTGCATTGTGGGTTTTTACCCTGTGCTTTAGCAGTGCCTTGCTCGCTAAGTGCTTTACTCATTTGCGCTTGTAAATTTTTAATACGGTTACTTGGCGCTGGGTGAGTAGATAAAAACTCAGGGGTTGTACCGCTGCCCGCTGCACTCATATTTTCCCAAAGTGTAACCGACTCTTGTGGATTAAAACCC